>CALJDB010000165.1 GCA_938023775.1 uncultured Clostridia bacterium | reverse complement strand
GCCAGCCGCGCGCGAGGGGGAGCAGAACGCCGCCCACGGCGTTTCCGGCGGTCATGAGGAGCAGATAGCCGAGCGTCCGGAGGCTCCAGACGCCGGCGGCGGTGAAATAATACATATTCGCGACGCAGTGCTCAAAGCCGCAGAGGATGAACACCGTGACGCCGAAAAAGAGCGCAAGATATTTCCCGATCTCGTGGGGATTGTTCGCAAAGCCGTCCACGGCGATATAGATCAGCACGTTGCAGAGCACGGCGAGCAGGAACACGCTGCCCGGCGTGTCGCCGAGCTTGGCGGCGCAGACCGTCTCCGCCGCGGCTTGCAGCGCGGGACCGATGCGCGTCGCGCGCTCGATGAGCGCGATGAGCGCCGTTCCGGCGAGGTTGCCGAGCCAGATGACCGGCAGCGACGCCGCGTAAGCTCCGCCGCGCTGAAATACATAGCAGACGCGCCCCGTGAAAAGCGAAAAGCCGCAGGTGCAGATCGTGAAGAGCCCGACGGTGAACAGCAGCGCGCCGGCGAGGCGGCTCTCCGTCAACAGGAACACCGTTCCGCCGAGGGCGATGCACGCACCGGCGAGCGCACCGGAGACGAAGGTTCGCAAAATCTTCATGCTCTGCGCTCCGCCGCCTCGACCACGTGGCGCACGAGCACCGCCGTCGTCACCGCGCCGACGCCGCCGGGGACCGGCGTGAGGGCGGAAACGACGGGCTCCGCCTCGTCAAAGCGCACGTCGCCGCAGAGCTTGCCTGCCGCCTCGTTCCAGTGGATGCCGACGTCCACGACCGTCTGTCCGGGGCGGAAGCAGTCCGCGCCAAAACGCGCCATCTGCCCGGCGCAGACGACCACGATGTCCGCCTCCCGCATCACGGCGGGGAGGTCGGGGGTCTTGGAGTGGCAGAGCGTCACGGTCGCGTCCCGCGCGAGCAGGAGCATCGCGGCGGGTCTGCCCACGACGAGGCTGCGCCCCACGACCGCGGCGCGCCGCCCGGCGCAGGAGACGCCGTAATGGTCCAGAATTTCCACCGCGGCGCGCGCCGTGCAGGGCGGGAAGCCAAGCCGCGCGCCGGTGAACACCCCGGCGAGGGAGCCGTCCGTGCAGCCATCCACGTCCTTTTCCGGCGCGACGGCGCGGCGCGCCCGCTCGTTGTCGAGCCGCTCCGGCAGCGGGCGCAGCAGCAAAATGCCGTGGACGCCCTCATCCCGGTTCAGCGCGTCAAGCGCGGCGTAAAACGTGGGGACGTCGACATTCTCGTCCAGCGCAACGCAGCGCGTTTCGACGCCGGCAGCCGTGCAGCGCTTCACCGCGCCGCGCTCATAGCTGAGGTCGTCCTCCCGCGCGCCGACGCGCAGTATCGCGAGCGTCGGCACCACGCCGCGAGAGTGCAGCGCGGCGGCGCGCGCCGCCGTCTCCTCGTTCAGCGCCGCCGCGACGGGCGCGCCCTTCAAAAGCTCAGCCATTGGGGTTCTCCTTGTAATAGTCTTCAAAAATTCTGTCCGCCAGCGGGCAGAACTCCGCGAGCAGCGCGTCCGCGCGCGCATCGAGCGCCGCGGCGCAGTCCCGGTCCCGCATCAGGCGGGTGTTGACGCGCACGTTCGCCACCGCCGCGCAGAGCGCGCCGCGGGCGAGCGCCGCCCCGCTCGCCGCGTCCGAGACGGCGAGGGCGCTGCCCTTATCGAGCAGCTCGCGCTGCATCTCGATCACCGCGGCGCAGCACTCTGCGATGCGCAGCGGCACGGCGGCGGCGTCGCGCAGGCAGCGCTCCATTGTCTCCGCGCGCCCCGTCGCGTCCTTCGGAATGGCGTAAGCCGCCGCAAGCGGGGCAAACGCCGCCGCGTCCGCGTCCACGCATCCGAGCAGCTCCCGGCGCAGCGACTCCGCCTGTTCGGCGAGACGCCGGATATCTGATTCCACGGCGGCGTATTTCTTCTTCCCCGCCGTCAGCGCGCAGACCATGCCGCCGAGCGCGGCAGCCAATGCCCCGGCGAGCGCGGCAGCCCCGCCGCCCCCCGGCACCGCCGCGGCGGAGGCGAGCTTTTCCGTAAAGTTCCTGCCGGAGCAGTCGATCAATGCCATAGCGTTTCTCCCGTTTTCGCGTTTTTTTCAGTATAGCATGCCGCGTCCCCGGAGGGAAGCATAGTTTACGCTTTAACGGATAAAGTTCGTGACGATGCGCTTTTCCTTTTCAGGAAGTCCAAAGGCTTCCTTCCCCAGCGCGATGCTTTTCACGAGGAAGCCGACGTTCCGCGCAAGGGTGCGCATAGTCTGGAGTCCCTCGCCGTCCTCGGCGGCTTCGCCGGGAGCCGCGCCGTGGACGGAGTTCCAGTACTGGCTGGAGGCGACGGGCATGCCGGAGATGGTGAAATATTTATTGAGCCGGTCGAACGCCGCGCTCGCACCCCCGCGGCGGCAGACGGCGACCGCCGCGCCGACCTTCATCGTCTTGTCGAAGCGCGTGGAGTAAAAAAGCCGGTCGAGCAGCGCCGTCAGCGTGGCGTTCGCGGAGGCGTAATACACCGGAGTGCCGACGATGAGCGCGTCCGCCGCCTCGAATTTCGGCGTGATGGCGTTCACGGCGTCGTCAAAGACGCATTTTCCGAGTCTGCCGCAGCCGCCGCAGGCGACGCAGCCGCGGATCGCCTCCGCGCCGATCTGGACCGTCTCGGTCTCAAAGCCCTCGGCTTCAAACACGCGGACCATCTCCGCGAGCGCCGCCGCCGTATTGCCGTTACGCCGCGGCGAACCGTTGATGAGCAGGATCTTCATGTCTCTCTCCTTCGTTCTTTTTTCGGATATTTTAGCCCATGCACGCCGCTTTTGCAAGAGTCTTGCTTGCAAACGAAGCCGTCAGCGGC
>CALJDB010000164.1 GCA_938023775.1 uncultured Clostridia bacterium | reverse complement strand
GCGGCAAGTACAAGAAGATCCGCTACAAGGGCAAGATCTGCGACCGCTGCGGCGTCGAGGTCACCCGCGCGAAGGTGCGCCGCGAGCGCATGGGCCACATCGAGCTGGCCGCGCCGGTCAGCCATATCTGGTATTTCAAGGGCATCCCGTCCCGCATGGGTCTCGTGCTCGACCTGACCCCGCGCATTCTGGAAAAGGTGCTCTATTTCGGCAGCTATATCGTCACGGACCCCGGCTTTACGCCGCTCCAGCGCTGCCAGATCCTAAGCGAAAAGGAATACCGCGATTACCGCGAAAAGTATGAGGACGATTTCTCAGCCGGCATGGGTGCCGAGGAGATCAAGAAGCTGCTTCAGGACGTCGACTGCGAAGCCCTCGCCCAGCAGCTGCGCGAGGAGCTGAAAAACGCCTCCGGTCAGAAGAAGGCGAAGATCGTCAAGCGCCTTGAGTGCGTGGACGCCTTCGTCGCCTCCGGCAACCGCCCGGAGTGGATGATCATCGACGTGCTGCCGGTCATCCCGCCGGAGATCCGCCCGATGGTCCAGCTCGACGGCGGCCGCTTCGCCACGAGCGACCTCAATGACCTCTACCGCCGCGTCATCAACCGCAACAACCGCCTGAAGCGCCTCATGCAGCTCAACGCGCCGGATATCATCGTCCGCAACGAAAAGCGCATGCTTCAGGAGGCGGTGGACGCCCTCATCGACAACGGCCGCCGCGGACGCGCCGTCACGGGCGCGAACTCCCGCGCGCTGAAGTCCCTCAGTGATATGCTCAAGGGCAAGCAGGGGCGCTTCCGCCAGAACCTGCTCGGCAAGCGCGTCGACTATTCCGGCCGAAGCGTTATCGTCGTCGGCCCGGAGATGAAGCTCTACCAGTGCGGCGTCCCCAAGGAGATGGCGATCGAGCTGTTCCGCCCCTTCGTCATGAAAAAGCTCGTGGAGGACGGCGTCGCCAACAACATCAAATCCGCCAAGAAGATGGTCGACAAGCAGCGCACCGAGGTCTGGGACGCGCTGGACGTCGTCATCAAGGAGCACCCGGTGCTGCTCAACCGCGCGCCGACGCTGCACCGTCTCGGCATTCAGGCGTTTGAGCCGGTCTTAGTCGAGGGCCGCGCGCTCAAGCTCCACCCCCTCTGCTGCACCGCCTTCAATGCCGACTTCGACGGCGACCAGATGGCGATCCACGTCCCGCTTTCCGCGGAGGCGCAGGCGGAGGCGCGTATCCTGATGCTCTCCGCGAACAACCTGCTCCGTCCGCAGGACGGCAGCCCGGTCACGGTCCCGACGCAGGACATGGTCCTCGGCGCTTACTACCTGACCTATGTCCGCATCGGCAAGAACGAGAAGGGCGCGGAGAACGTCTTCTGCACGGACGCGGGCGACACCGATCTGCCCGTGAACGAGGTCGTCGACGGCGACACCTTCTCCGAGGCGTTCCACGCCGCCAAGCGCGAGGGCAAGAAAACGCCGAGCTACCGCCCGCTGCACTCCTACACCGGCGTCAACGAGGCGATCATGGCGTATAACGAGGGCACCATCAGTCTCCACGCGCCCATTATGGTCCGCGTGACCAAGACCTTCGGCGGCGTGCCGGAGTCCCGCCTCATCGAGACGACCGTCGGCCGTATCATCTATAACGAGCCCATCCCGCAGGATCTCGGCTTCGTCGACCGCACGGACCCGGAAGCCCGCTTCGACTACGAGGTCGGCGGCGACGCCTTCACCAAGGGCACCAACTCCTTCGGCGGCGGTCACAGCCAGCTCGGCAAGGTCGGCAAGAAGGCGCTCGGTAAGATCATCGACCGCTGCATCGAGAAGTACGGCTTCACCATCGCGACCGAGGTCCTTGACAATGTGAA
>CALJDB010000163.1 GCA_938023775.1 uncultured Clostridia bacterium | reverse complement strand
GCCCGCCCTAAAGGACTAGCGCCTTCGGCGCGTCGCAGCGCGAAGAAAGTCCCATCCTTTTTTCGGCGCGACACGTGCGTGCCGAAAAATACTCTGCGCGGAGGGAACATGCGCCCCAACGGGGCGTGCGCCGAGCGGAGCGTTCCCCTTCAACCGGGAGCCCAGCGTAGCGGGTCCCGGTTGATTTTTCAGACTGCGCCGAACTCCATGCGGGCGATGATGTCCTCCTGCATCTCCGGGCTCAGCTCCACGAAATAGGCGCTGTAAGTCGCGACGCGCACGAGCAGGTCGTGGTATTTTTCCGGCTCGCGCTGCGCCGCGCGGAGCGTTTCCGTGTCCACGATGTTGAACTGGACGAAAAATCCGCCGCCGAGCAGATAGGTGCGCAGCATGTCCACGAACTTTTCCAGATGCTCCGGCGTTTGCAGCGCAGCGGGGTCGAAGCGCATGTTCAGCACGGAGCCGTTTTCCAGCTTTTCGTGGCAGAGCGAGGCGACGGAGAGCATCGTGGCTGTGGGACCCGCGGTGTTGCGTCCCTGCTGGGGCGAGATGCCGCCCTCCGCGATGGGCGTGCCCGCGCGCCGTCCGCCGGGCAGCGCACCGACGCCGAGACCGAGCGGAACGTTCGACGAGATCGTCGCCGCCGCAGCGATGACCGGCGTGCCGCAATAGCCCGTGTGACGGTGCATCAGGTCGCTGCCGAGCGCGAGCACGTCGTTCACGATGGCGTCGGCATAGCGGTCGCCGTTGCCGAATTTCGGCGCGCGCTCCAAGGCGCAGCGCACGTCGTCGAAGCCTTCAAAGTCCGCGTCCAGCGCGTCGATGACGCGGGAGAGCGGGAAGCGCTTTTCCTCGAACACGACCTTCTTGAGCGCCGCGAGTCCATCGCCCGCATTCGGCGCGCCGGCGAGGGAGATCGACTGGCGCGCATAGCGCCCCGTGCCGCCGGAGAAGAGGTCCAGCCCGCGCTCCATCGGTCCCTGAAAGAGCGCGCTCTGAAGCGGGATGGGCAGCAGTTCGGCGAAGACGGCGCGGTCGAGGTCCGTCATCGTGAGCGCGCCCTCCATGAAGTATTCCACCTGCCGCCGGAAGGCATCCCAGACCTCCTCGTAGCTTTCAAAGCGGCGGGGGTCGCCCGTGTGGGGACCGAGCTGCCGCCCGGTCATGCGGCTGCGCCCGTCATTCAGCGCAAGCTCCAGCATCAGCGCAAGATTGAACAGCCCGCCGGGGACGTCCTGCGAAACGCCGGGGATCGTGGGGCTGTTGCAGCCCGTGATGATATAGTCGCGCGCCAGCTCCGTCGGGTAGCCGTCGCGCTCGAGCTGGCGGATGGCGACGGGGTCGGAGATGAACTTCAGCTTGCCCTTCAGCGCCCGCGCGAGCTCCGCCGCGGCGCGCAGATAGCGGCGCGGGCTGTTCTCGGAAACGCGGATGACGAGGTCCTCCGCCGTCATCGCGACGTCGCGCTCGGCGTCCATCAGCAGATAGGTGAGGTCATTGACGGCGCAGGAGCCGTCCGGCTTCACGCCGCCGATCGTGATGTTCACCGCCTGCGGGAAGCCCGCGAAGCAGGTCGCCGTCGCGTAATCGTCCAGCGTAACGGTGCCGTTGACCTTAACGAACAGCAGCTCGACGAGCTCCAGCGCCGCCTCGCGCGTGATCGCGCCGGAGGCGAGGTCGGCTTCGTAGTAGGGCAGAAGATACTGGTCCATGCGTCCGAGGCTCATGCCGTGACCCCAGCCCTCCAGCATCAGTGCGGTCCAGACCATATTCACCGCCTGCACCGCGTCGCGGAAGGAGCGCGCCGGCTGCCACGGAACGCGGGCGCAGACCCCGGCGATCTCCAGCAGCTCCGCGCGCCGCGCGGCGTCCGGCTCCGCCGCGGCGAGCGTGCGCGCAAGATCGGCGTAGCGCGCGGAGAAGTCGCGCACGGCGTCCAGCGCCGTCATCATCGCGGTGTAGTAGTGGTATTTTTCCACATTCGCCACGTCGCAGAGCGCGAGCGCGCTCCGCCGCCGCTCCGCCTCCGCGCGCCGGGCGGCGAGCCCCTCGCGCAGCACCATCGCGTAGTCCACGGCGACGTGGGCGGGGTAAAAGCCGTTGTTGGAAAAGGTGACGCCGCCGATGAAGCCCGTGGCGAGCATGTCGGCGAGCGGGGCGGGGAGGCGGCGCTCCCAAACGTCGTAGACGCTGCGCCCGCGCCACCACGGGAGCAGGTCCAGCACCTCCTGCCGCTCCTCCGCGCTCGGTGCGCGGAAGCGGTCCCACTGGCGGACGGACATGTCGTCGATCTCGCGCGTCAGCCACTGGGCGTTCAGCTCCGGCAGCACCGCGCCGCCGCGCGGCTTGCAGCTCGCGGAGCCGACGATGAGCTCGTCGCGCCAGATCTTGACGGTAACGCCGCGGAGCGTCTCGGCGAACGCCTTGGCTTGGCGCAGGCATGGCATCTCGCCCTCCGTCTCGCGGTAAGAGCGCGTATAAAGCCGAAGCCGCTCCGCGTCGAGCTCCGGCATCACATAAGTCTCCCGGATGCGCCGCGCCACGCGCGCGGTGCAGCCCTTCTGCTGTTCGGTCATAAAAATCGGGACCTCCTTTTTTTCAAATACAGGGGATTGCGCAGGGATATGCGCTGTGTTATACTAAGAAAGTTAATTCATCCGAAAGGGGGCGAAGCCCTTGGACAAGCAGGAATTTTTCCGCGAGCTCAGCGACCAGCCGTTTTCCGTACTGAGTGAGCTGACTTACCGCTACATTGCCGACGCAATCATCCGCGTGGAGTATGAGCCCGGCTCCAAGGTAAACACGAAGCGCATCGCCGAGGAGCTCGGCATCAGCCGCACCCCGGTGCGCACCGCGCTGGAGCATCTTCTGGCGGACGGTCTCGTGGAGCAGGCGGGCGAAAAGGGCTACAAGGTCGCGCCCGTCAATTGGCGCGACTGTCTGGACCTCTATGAGATCCGCTCCATGCTGGAGGGCAGCTGCGCCTATGTCGCCGCCAACACCGCCACGGCGGTCCACTTTCAGCAGATGAAGCAGAACATCGAGCGCTGCCGCGCGCTTGTGGAAAAGGGAAACTTTCCGGAGGACATCCCCGCCTTCAACGAGCTCGACATGCAGTTCCACGAGCTCGTCGTCCGCGCCGCGGGCAACAGCTACTATAATAATATGTCCGACGTGCTCTCGCTCTGGGTCCGGCGCTATACGAACTCCATGATCGCCGGCGGCAGTCTCGGCGGCTTCCACCCGGAGCGCATCACGGATAAGCACGCGGTCATTTACCGCGCCATCCGCAGCCGCTACTCCATGGTGGCGAAAACGGAGATGGAGGACCACCTCCACCATATTTACCACGTCCTGCTCGACGCCGGACTGCTGACGCAGGGCGCGCAGGGCAGAAAGGCGGAGTGACGCGATGGCGGAGAAAAACCGGGAAACCGAGCAGAGCACAGCCGCGCTCGGCAGCCAGATCTATGAATACGTCCTCAGCCAGATCATCCGCGTGCAGATGGTCCCCGGCGAGCGCATCAACGTCGCGAAGATCGCGGGCGAGCTCGGCGTGAGCCGCACGCCGATCCGCACCGCGCTCGAACAGCTCGCGGACGACGGCCACGTTATCCGCACGAGCGACCGCGGCTATCAGGTGACGCCCGTGAGCATGCAGGACTGCTTCAACCTCTGCGACGCGCGCCGCATGCTCGAGGGCACGGCGGCATATATGGCGGCGAACAACATCCGCGCCCCGGAGCTCGAAACGCTGGAGCGCAGCATCGCGGGCGCGAAGGAGTGTCTGGACCGGCGCGACTATGACGAGTTTGCCGAATACGACAAGCTTTTCCACGAAACGCTGCTGCGCGCAGCGAACAATCACTATCTCCAGATGGTCTACGACACGATGGATATCCGCATCCAGCGCTACCGTTACATCATCTCCGGCTACTGCCGCTCCACCGCGGAGACGGACACCGGACATGCGCTGGAAAAGCACCGCTGC
>CALJDB010000162.1 GCA_938023775.1 uncultured Clostridia bacterium | reverse complement strand
GAAGCCGGCGTTCGTGAGCTCGGGGGGATTGCCGTCCGCGTCGAGGATCTGGTGACCGTCGAGGTAGTTGATGAGCAGGCAGGCGGCGACGGTGCCGACGAGGTCGTTGCCGGCGGTGGCGGCGACGACGCTGCCGTCACGGATGTAAGCGATGGTGTCGGTGTTGGCGTTGGAGCAGTAGATCGGCATGCTGATGTTCAGCGTGCGCATCGCGTTGATCGCGCCGGGGGCGTAGTCGCCGACCATGGCGAACAGGCAGTCCGCGTCCGGGGTGGCGGAGAGCATGGCGTTCGCCTTCTCCTGACCCTCGCCGGGGTTGGCGCAACGCGCCTCGTTCAGGATGGTGCCGCCGCCCTCGGTCACGAAGGACTGGGTGAAGCCCGCGATACGCATCTCAAAGTGGGCGTCGCCGACATTGCCGCCGAGCAGCAGAGCGGTCTTGTGGCCGTCCGCCGCGGCTTCCTTGCCCATCAGATAGCCCTCCGCGTACATATCGGAGGTCACGGTGCCGAGGTAATAGGGGTTGTTGGCGTTGGCTTCCGCGCGGTCTTCGTCCTTGCCGGTGAAGGTGCTCATCACGAAGGGAATCTTCGCCTCCATGCACTCCTTCGCCGCCTGCGGGAAGATGGAGTCGGCAGCCGTCTGCATCACGATGCCGTCCACGCCCGCGGAGATGAAGTTCTGAACGTTCTGGAGCTCCTTGTCCGCCATGTGGTCGTCGCTGGAGCGGCTGTAGGTCGCGCCCGCGGCATCGAGCGCCTGCTCGATGACGTCCGCCATAAAGTCGAAGGTCGCGTCGCCCGCGCCCCAGGTGTTATAGCCGATGTTCCAGGCAGTCTCGCCCTCTTTGGCGTCGCCTTTCTTGCCGCCGCAGGCGCAGAGGCTCAGGCAGAGTGCCAGAGCGAGCACTGCGGTCAGGATGCGTGCGATGGTTTTGCGTTTTTATCGGTCACTTCAAGATTGATTACAAGGTTCTGATCTTCAAGCTTCTTTTCGTCAAGACAGAT
>CALJDB010000161.1 GCA_938023775.1 uncultured Clostridia bacterium | reverse complement strand
ATCTCTGTCAAGTGCTATTGGCGAGAAAAAACCAAAAAATTCCGGGAACGGAGCCCTCGCTCCGTTCCCGGCGGGTTGGCTGTATGGGAAAAGGTGTTATCCGGCGGTGCGCTGGCTGATGCCGCGGATGGCGGTCAGGACCCAGTCGTGCTCGCCGCTCTGGAGGACCGTGCCGCAGTACGGGCAGCGGGCGCTGGCGTTGACATCCAGCGGAGCGCCGCAGTTCGGGCAGGTGATGTGCTTCACGCCGTCCTCCGCCTCGGCGGTGGTGCTGTCGGCGCTGCGGGAGAGATCCCACTCGTAAGTCATGAACTTCTCCTTATCCTGGCTGCCGGAGACGACCTTGCCGTTTGCATCGGTCGTGTAGTCCACGATGCGGGTGCGCAGCTGGGCGGTGATGACGTCGCTGCTGCCGACGCGGCGGAAGCCGAGCAGGTCGGTGCCGAGGACGGCGATGCGCTCGACGTGGTTCGTGCGTCCGGCGCGCTTCATCTGGGTCAGCTGTCGCTCCATCTGAGTGAAGAGCGCGTCAGAGAAGTAAGGCCGCAGGGACTCGATATTGCCGTCGGTCCAGCAGTTCTGCATCTGGACGTAGAGGTTGGAGATCTTCTCCTTCATAGCGGCTTCGTCGAAGTCCGGATCGAGAGTGAGGTAATTCTTCATAGGCAACAGGCTGCTGCGGTCCACGGGCTTCGCGCCGGGGGCGACGGGACGGCGGGTGGCGCCGGGCTTTTTCTTCTTGCCGGCATTCACGGCAATGACGACGATGATGATCATGATGACGACGATGGTGGTGAACGGTCCGCCGTCGCCTCCGTCGGACGAGGAGCTGCTGCCCCAGTCGGACGAGCTGCTGCTCCAATCGGACGAGCTGCCCCAGTCGGAGCTTCCGCCGTAATCGGAGTCACCGGAAAAACCGCCGAAATCGGCGATGGATCCCGCCGCGAGCGCAAACACCAGGACGGTGCAGAGCAGCAGGAGGATCAGGGTGCGCGGGAATTTGGGTTTCATTTGGAATGACCCCCTCCTTTTATTTCTCTTTTCA
>CALJDB010000160.1 GCA_938023775.1 uncultured Clostridia bacterium | reverse complement strand
ATTTCGCTTCTCTTATGTATTTGGATTGGTTGTGATTTTGCTTGTGAGAGCGGTGGAGGAGTATGTCTTTCAGGCATTTGATGTTGGGGCATTTCATTATCTGGTTAAGCCTTTTTCAGATGACAAATTTGAGGAAGTTGTGAAAAGAGCAATAAAAACGATCGGAGAAAATTCTTCCAACGAAAATGACGATAAATATATGATGATACAGTCGGCAGGAAGTCATATAAAAGTTTTTTTGCGTGATATTGTGTATAATTTGGTTTGTAAACCAAATCAGAAACGAAAGCGAAGTGATCGGATGAAAAAAGGCATCCAGCCCAGCGGGGCTCTGACGCGGAAAAAGGTCCTGAGCGCCTCCGTCAAGGTGTTTCTCGAAAAGGGCTATGAGGGTGCGACGGCGAAGGAGATCGCCGATATGGCGGATATCTCCAGCGGCTCGCCCTTCGGACTTTTCGGCAACAAGGAGGGCGTTCTGCTTGAGCTCGTGCGCCAGATGTTCAGCAGCCAGTTCGACCTTGCGGAAAAGCTTATCGGCGCAGAGGCGGACCCGCTGCTGCTCTACGCCGCGGAGACGGCGCTCCAGCTCCACATCACGGAGCTCAGCGAGCCGCTGCGCGAGCTATATGTCGCGGCGTACACGCTGCCGACCACGTCGGAATATATCTATGAGCAGATGGCGTCGCGCCTGCCGGGAATTTTCTCCGCTTATCTGCCGGACGCGGCGGCGAAGGATTTTTACGAGCTGGAGATCGCCTCCGCCGGGATCACCCGCGGCTTTATGGCGAAGCCCTGCGACCTTTATTTCACGATGGAGCGCAAGCTCCGCCGCTACCTCACGAGCTGCTTCAAGCTCTACGAGGTCCCGCCGGAGCGTTACCGCCCCGTCGCGGAGCGGGTCCTCGCAATGGACCTGCGCGGCGTTGCCGCCCAGATCATCGACGCCACCGTCCGCGCGGCGGAGGCGGGCTTTGAGACCGTCATGACCGAGGGAAGGGCATGAACGCTTCTTTCAATCATAAGGACAGCATCGGAGTCAACCACAGCCGCCGGGCGCGCCCCGGCAGAACCGGAAATGGAGGAAACGCCATGAAAACTTCTGTGATCGGCAGCCTGAAGCGGACGCTCTGCGCCGCGCTCGCGCTCGTCATGCTCGTCGGACTCTCCCCGGCCTACGTCCGTGCGGACGACGGAGCGAAAAGCGTCACGTATAACCGCGCGCGGCCTGAGGTTGCCATCCTGAACTACTACACCGGCAACGACGAGGCTTTCTATAGAAAGCTCAAGGGCAACACGAGCGGCAACGCCGCCGACCTCGCACCGTATTGGCAGTATAACGCCATCACGCTGTTCAAGCATCAAGACACCCAGAAGCCTGTCCAGTACAGCGAGCGCGCGGAGGGGAACGATTGGTGGGACTTCTATCTCACTTCCGACAGCGTTCTGAAGCAGCTCATCAAGCCGAGCAAGAATCTGGAGGTCAACGCCTCCGCGACGTTCTATAACCGGACACATACGCACACGAACTTTGAGCTGAAGAGC
>CALJDB010000159.1 GCA_938023775.1 uncultured Clostridia bacterium | reverse complement strand
CACCGCATCATCGACCCGACGCCCGACGAGGTCACAAAGCTCGGCATTTCCCGCACGTTCCAGAACATCCGTCTCTGGAAGAGCATGACCGTGTTTGAAAACGTTCTCGTCGCGAAGCACATGCGCGCGAAGCAGACCGTGTTCTCCGCCACCTTCCGCACCACCGCCGCGGAGGAGCGCCGCATGCGCGAGGAGACGATGGCGCTGCTCGCCGAGCAGGGGCTCGACCGCTACGCGAACGATCTGGCGACGAGCCTGCCCTACGGACTCCAGCGCCGTCTGGAGATCGCCCGCGCCCTCGCCACGGAGCCGAAGCTGCTCCTGCTCGACGAGCCCGCCGCCGGCATGAACCCGCAGGAGACGCAGGAGCTCGCCGCGTTCATCCATGATATCCGCGATAAATACGGGCTGACCGTGTTTCTGATCGAGCATCACATGGACCTCGTGATGCGCATTTCCGACTATATCTACGTCATCGACTTCGGCAGCGAGATCGCGCAGGGACTGCCCGCCGCGATCCAGAACGACCAGCGGGTCATCGACGCATATCTGGGGGTGGCTGAGGATGAGTGAGACCATTCTGAAAATCACGGACCTGCGGGTCAATTACGGCGGCATCGAGGCGGTCAAGGGCATCGGCTTCGAGGTGCCCGCCGGCGAGATTGTCACCCTGATCGGCGCAAACGGCGCGGGCAAGAGCTCCACGCTCCGTACCATCGCCGGGCTCGTGAAGCCCAAGACTGGAAAGATCGAGTTCGAGAGCGCGGACATCACGGGCAAGGACCCGACGGGCATCGTCCAGCGGGGCGTCACGCTCGTGCCGGAGGGACGGCGCATTTTCCCGGACCTCACCGTTCTGGAGAATCTGAAGGTCGGCGCCTATCTGCGCAAGGACGATATCCGCGCGGACCTTGAGTGGGTCTACGAGCTCTTCCCGCGCCTGAAGGAGCGCTCGTGGCAGGCGGGCGGAACCCTTTCCGGCGGCGAGCAGCAGATGCTCGCGGTCGGCAGAGCGCTGATGAGCCGCCCGAAGCTCATCATGATGGACGAGCCCTCTCTCGGACTTGCCCCCATCATCGTCAAGGGAATCTTCGACATCATCCGCGAAATAAACCGCCGCGGCGTCACTGTGCTCCTCA
>CALJDB010000158.1 GCA_938023775.1 uncultured Clostridia bacterium | reverse complement strand
CTCCTGCTTCTTCATCGTAACGGACCCGGAGGGTGCCCCCGGCGTCGTGAACTTCGGCGCCAACTTCAAAGCCCTCGGCGGTTACATCACCGGCTCGAAGGGCATCGGCTCCGTCGCCGCCACCGGCGTTATGTTCATCTTCTCCATTCTGTTCTTCGGAATCCTGACGGACGCCGGCACCTTCCGCCCCATCATCCGCGGCATCACCCGCATGATGGGCTCCAACCCCATCAAGATCACCATCGGCACCGCCATCCTCGCCTTGATCGTCCATCTGGACGGCTCCGGCGCCGTCACCTTCCTCATCTGCATCCCGCCGCTCGTCCCGCTCTACGACGCGATGAAGATGCGCCGCACCACGCTCGCGACCACCGTCGCCCTCGCCGCCGGCACGATGAACATCCTGCCGTGGGGCGGTCCGACGCTCCGCGCCGCAACGGCGTTCTCTATGGACGTCAACGAGCTCTTTATGCCCGTGCTGCCCGCCGTCATCGTCGGCCTTGTCTGTGTGCTCGCCGTCGCTGCCTTCCTCGGCGCCCGCGAGAGAAAACGCATCGGTGCGGTGCAGGAGGTCGCAAACGCCTATGTGGAGGCTGAGCTCAGCGAGGAGCAGAAGGCGCTGCTCCGTCCGAAGATCTTCTGGGTCAACATCGCCCTCATCATCGCGGCGATCGCGTCCCTGCTCTTCTCCGGCTTCGCTCCCGCCGTGGTGTTTATGTTCTTCTATGTTCTTGCCACGATGATCAACTATCCCAAGGTGGCGGACACCAAGGCGCGTGTGGACGCCCACGCCAAGAGCGCGCTGATGATGTGCTCCGTGCTCTTCGCCGCCGGCTGCTTCACCGGCATCATGAAGTCCACCGGCATGATCACCGAAATGGCGACCGCGCTCACGAACCTCATCCCCCACTCTATGGGCAAGTTCTTCCCCGCCATCGTCGGCGTGATCGGCATGCCCGCCTCGCTGCTTTTTGACCCCGACTCCTTCTACTTCGGCGTGCTGCCCGTTCTGGGCGAGACCGCCGCGACCTTCGGCGTCGCCGCGGCGGATGTCGGCCGCGCCGCCATCCTCGGCCAGATGACCACCGGCTTCCCCGTGTCCCCGCTGACCCCGTCGACGTTCCTGCTGCTCGGTCTTGCCGGCGTGGATCTCGGCGAGCATCAGAAGAAGACCATCCCCTGGGCGTTCGCCGTCACCATCGTGATGCTCATCGTCGCCTTCGTCATCGGCGGCATCCAAATCTGATCTGAATTCCAATTCTCTCCACCACTTCAAAAAATCTACAGAAAGGAAGATGTCTGCTATGAAAACCATCCGCATCGGGTCCGGCGCGGGCTACGCGGGCGACCGTCTGGAGCCCTCGCTGGAGCTGATCGAAAAGGGAAACCTCGATTATATCAGCTACGAGTGCCTCGCAGAGCGCACGATCGCCATCGGTCAGGAGGCCAAGCTCAAGGACCCCACGAAGGGCTATAACGGTCTGCTGGAGCACCGCATGGAAAAGGCGCTGCCGCTCTGCTGGAAGCACCATGTCAAGCTCATCACCAACATGGGCTCCGCCAACCCGGAGGCGGGCGCCGCCAAGTGCGTCGAAATCGCGAAAAAGCACGGTCTGACCGGCATGAAGATCGCCTGCGTCACCGGCGACGATCTGCTGCCGAACATCGAAAAGTATATGGACGTTCAGGTCTGGGAGACCGGCGAGCCGCTGAGTAAGCTGCCTGGAAGAATCGTCTCCGCCAACGCCTACATGGGTGTCGAGGGCATTCTGAAGGCGCTCGACGAGGGTGCGGATGTGGTCATCACCGGCCGCGTCTCCGACCCGGCGATTTTCATGGCGCCGCTCATCCACGAGTTTGGCTGGAGGCTGGACGACTGGGACAAGCTGGGCAAGGGCACCA
>CALJDB010000157.1 GCA_938023775.1 uncultured Clostridia bacterium | reverse complement strand
AAGGTATCACAAACCAAAAAAAGATGCAACCGCTTTCCGGCAAGCCAGTTTCTGCCTTTCCAAATTGGAAATCACACAGCCGGAATCGGAAACACGCTGGAGCCGGTCAGGACGGCGGAAGGTCGCCGGGCTTCGCCGGGTTCATCTCCAGAACGGTGTTCTGCTTCTGCTTCGGTCCGTATTTCTGGCTCAGGCGGCCGAAGAGCAGGGCATATTCCTTCGCCTTGTCCTCCTTGCCGAGCTTTTCGCTGACGACGCCGAGCGCCTTATAGACGAGGATGAGATTCTGATCCTCCTCGCCGAGGTGGGCGACCATCGTGTCGCGCACCTGCTCGAGTGTGCGCTCCGCCTCACGGTATTTTGCGCGCTGGAACAGCACCGTGGCGAGGTTGAAGTTCGCCTGCGCAACGGCGGGGTGGTCCTGCCCGTAGCGCTCCTGCCAGATGGAGACGCTCTCGCGCAGCAGCTGCTCGGCTTCGTCGAGCCTGCCGAGTCCCTGATACACGGCGGCGAGGTTTTCAAGGCTCTGGGTCACGGCGACGTGGCGCTCGCCGAAGAACCGGCGCCGGATGTCCAGCGCGCGCTCATGCAGCGGCAGCGCCTCGGCAAGATGCCCCTCGTGCTCATAGAGCTCGGCGAGGTTATTGAGGCTCTGCGCCACGGCGGGGTGGTCCGGACCGTAAGCCGCCTCGCGGCTTTTCAGTGAGGACTCAAAGAGCGGCTTTGCGTCGCTGAGCTTTCCCTGCAAGAGATAGCACTCACCGAGGTCGTTCTGGGCGAGCGACGCCTCGACCGTGTCCTTGCCGTAGGCTTTTTTGTACATGGCGATGACCTTTTTGAAGAGCGGCTGCGCCTTTTCCATGCGGCCCGTCGTCAGGAAAAGCTCCGCCTGCTTCTGCATCATCGCGGCGATCTGGGGGTCGTCGGCGGGCAGGGAGTGCTGCAAAATGCCGATCGCCTGCTCCAGCAGCGGCTCCGCCGCCTGTGCGCCGCCGCGCGCCATATAGTTCTCCGCAAGGCGGCCCAGCGCGTCGGCAAAGGCGGGGTGGCCCGGACCGACGGTGTTTTCGTAATTTTTCAGCGCGCGGCGCAGCGTGTCGCCCGCCGTGTCGAGCTCGCCGCCGCGGCGGTAAGCCTCCGCGAGCTCGACGAGCATCGCGCCGACCGAGGGATCGGCGGCGTTTTCGCGCTCCATGAGCTCCACGGCGCGCTTTAGCTGCTCCTGCGCGAGCCCGAAGCGCTCCGTCGCGACATAGATGCCCGCGAGAGAATAGATCGCGTCCACCTGACGCAGATCATGCTCGCCGTAAAGCTCGCGCTCGAGCTCCAGAGACTCCTTCAGCGCAGCCTCCGCGCCGGGCAGATCGCCCGCCGCCTGACACACCTCGCCGAGGTTATTCAGGCTGACGTCGAGGTCCTCCTTCGCGCCGCGCTCGCGCGCGTGGGCGACCGCCTCCTGCGCCGCGGCGACCGCGGCCTCCGCCTGTCCGGACTGGAGCAGCTCGATCGTTTTCTGGTTGAGTTCTTCCCAATTTTCCGCCATGGGCAGCGTTCCTCCTTCCGGGAAACGCGATGTTTCCCGCTTGAATAATAGAAAAGACAACCTGAAAAATTCAGATTGTCGAGGGGCGGCGCCGGGGAAGGGGCTCCCCCTCCCCGGCACGGGTTATTCGCAGTTTTATTACAGCTTGCGCTCGAACTTGTGCGGCGGGGCGTAAGGCGTCTCGCTGTGGATGACGCGGGGGACCTGAACGCCCTCCTCGCGGTCATAGATCTCGTGCAGCTGCTCCAGACCGGCGTCGCCGTCTTCCATCAGCTCGGCAATGCGGTCGAGCGTCGCCCACGCGCTGTCGCTGAAATCGTCGAAGGGACGGAGCATCCAGCCGTAGCGGTCCCAGTCCTCCAGCTCGACCTTGTTCAGGGCTGCGAGATCCAGCAGCATCTCGTCGCGCACGACCTCAAGGCCGGCGGCGTCGTCCTGATGATAGTCCTTCGCGTCGCGCTTGCCCTCACGGCAGTCGATCCAGATCTGGTAAGCGGGCACAAAGCCGTCCCCGGCGAGACCGGTGGGGTCGACCTGCTGCCATGCGCCGCCCGCCCAGTATTCCACGACGTCGTGGCTGCGGAAATAGCCCTCGAAGGGGATAAAGCCGACGCGCTTGCGCGCCGCGGTGCCCTGAGAGCGGAGAATGCCGACCATCAGATTGCAGAAGTCGCTGCTGCTGGCGAGGAAGCGGTTCGCGACATCGCGACCTTCCTCAAGGGTGGTCTTCTTGTCCAGCTTTGCCATGGTGCCGAGAATGGTCTCCACGTCGTGGCTGTTCATGCCGAGCAGACGCTCGTTCTGGATGGGGTATTTGTAGCGCTCCTCGTAGATCAGGCAAAGCTTCTGAAGGGCTTCGCACAGCTCGGGAACGGTGCGCGGCAGCTTGGCGATCAGCTCAGCGTTGGCGCCGGGGTCGGTCATCGCGCTCTGTGAGGTGAAATAAGACTGGATGTCCATATCAATTTCTCCTTTATGTTCGATTTTTTTCGATTCTTCTTCCAACTTGCTTCCGCAGCGGCTCAGCCGCCTTGTACTCAGATATAGTCATCATAACATAAAAAAAGTTTTATTGTCAACAACAATCGACCCGTTGTTTTTGTGCATGATGTTTCCATGCAGGAAAGTTCCGCCTAAAAAGCGCAGCCCTCGCCCGGAGGGGCGGGGGCTGTGATCGGAAAGATCAGATAAAGATATTCACCGCGCCGATCACCGCGCCGAGCGCAGCCCCGAACCACACGACCAAATTCAGCTCGCGCTTCACGACGGCGAGAACGAGCGTCTCGACCTCGTCGGCGGACATGAGCTTGATCTTCTCCGTAATCATCCCGCCGACATCGATGCTCTCCACGATGGGGCGGACGTTCGCGGCGATGAAGCGGGCGTAAAGCGCGCGGAGGGCGGTCTTCAGCGCGGCGCGATCCGGGAATGCCTCCGCGGTCAGCTCCCCAACCGGGGCGGCGAGGAGCTTATCGAGCCCGCTGTCCGCCGCCGGGCGAAAAAGCGTGAGCCCCTCGTCGAGCAGAATATCCTCCATCCGCCGCGTGAGCGGCTCACGAAGCGCCTCCATCGCGCCGGAAAGCGCGGCGCGACCGGCGGCGGGACCGCGCAGCAGCCGCTCCGCCTCCTCCCCGCCCCGGCGGACCAGCTCTGCCGGGAGCTCCGCGAGACAAACCTCCGCAATGGCGCGGGCGCAGAGCGCAGCGCGGGCGCGCTCCCGTCCCTCCGGCGGCAGCAGATCCTGCACGGCGGCGAGCGTCCCCTCCCCGCTCAGCACGTCCGCGAGCCGCTCCGCGACCGCGTCGGAAAAGCTCTCCGACGTGAACACGAGCTCCAGATCGTCCGCGTTGAAAAAGCGCTCCACGACCGCCGCGCCCAGTATTTCCGCGAGCTTATCCTTCCGCCGCGGCACGATGCCCGGCGTGAACGGCAGGCGGTGTCCGAAAATATAGACCGGCTTCAAGGGCCGGAAGAGCATTTTGATGGCGATATAGTTCGTGACATAGCCGATGACCGCGCCGACGACCGGTCCCGACAGGGCGCGCAGCAGGTCCATAAGCGGTCCTCCTTCCCGTGAAAATGCGCAGAAAGCCCCCTGCCCCGCCGCATTTTCCCGCGGCGGGGCTGGTTTTGCTTTATTTGAGGGGCGTTAGCCGAGGATCTTCTCTACGCCCTTCGCGCTTGCGCGCTTGATTCTTTCAAGAATGGCGCTCTCGCGGCTTGCGGCGGCGTCCGCCTCTGCCTCCTCCGCCTGTGCAGCGGTCTCCTCGGCGGGGTCGAACTCCTTCGCACCGGCGGCGTAGAGCTTATTTTTGAGCTGCGCCTTATACTCGTTGAACTTCTCCTCGCCGAGCAGCTTCTTCGAGCCGTAAATGAGCCCCGCGCCGACGCCGGCGGCGATGAGCAGCGTCTCCAGCGCGCTGCGCTTCGGGATCATGGCGAAATACATTTTTCTCATAGCGAAAATCTCCTTTTCCGTTTTAGTCCTGCGGCAGCTCGTCGAGCTCCGTCAGCGTGAAGACCGGACCGTCCAGACAGACGAATTTGCTGCCGATATTGCAGCGGCCGCACTTGCCGATGCCGCACTTCATGCGCGTTTCCATCGAGGTGATGATATCCCCGCGGGCATAGCCCATCGCGGCGAGGCGCTCGGTCGTGAGCCGGATCATGATGGACGGACCGCACATGACGACCTTGCGCCCCTCCGGCGGCAGCGCGAGGGACTCCACATAGTCCGGCACGAAGCCGACGGGACCGTCCCAGTCCGGCGTGCCGCGGTCGACGGTGCAGTGGACGAAGGTGTTTTCCATCGCACGCCACGTCTCAAAAAGCTCGCTTTGAAACGCGAGGTCGGCTTTTGTCCGCGCGCCGACAACGATGTCGAAGCGGCCGTAATCCTCCCGATGGAGCGCGCACCAGCGGATGAGCGCGCGCACGGGCGCAAGCCCGATGCCGCCGGCGACGAACAGGATGTCGCTGCCGCGCAGCGCTTCGGCGGGGAAGCCGTTGCCGTAAGGCCCGCGCAGCCCGATCTCGTCGCCGACGCGCAGCTCGTGCAGCGCGTCCGTCAGCTCGCCGACGTCCTTGATGGCGGACTCGATATAGTCGTCGCCGAAGGCGGTGATGGAAAACATCGCCTCGCCCACGCCGGGAACGGAGAACATGCCGAGCTGACCCGGCAGGGGCAGGAAGGGGCGTTCCCCCTCCGGCGTCTGGACGCGGAAGGTCTTGACGTCCGGTGTCTCCTGCGTGATCTTCGTCACGACGCAAAGACGCGGGAGCAGCGGGTTAAATTTCTCGCAGGAGCAGGAATGGTCGACAGGGATCATCTTGTCACCTCCGCCGCGCGGCTGATAAATTCCGTGATGTCCAGATGTCCGGGGCATTTTTCGATGCACCTGCCGCAGCCGGCGCAGGGCGTCATCCCGTAGCGCTCGCGGAAATAAACGAGCTTGTGCAGATAGCGGTTGCGCAGCCGCTCGCGCTTGGTCGGGCGCGCGTTGTAGCCGCCTGCGTTCTGGTTATAGTCGCTGAACATGCAGGAGTCCCAGCAGCGGAACGCCGTGCCCTCACCGTCGGGCTTCGCCGCAAAATTGATGTCGAAGCAGTAGCAGGTCGGGCAGACAAAGGAGCAGGTGCCGCAGCCGAGGCAGGCGCGGGACGCCGCCGTCCAGAGCGCCTCGTCGTCGAAAAGCGCGCGGAGGCGCTCCGGCAGCTTATCGTCCATCGGGGGCGCGAGGCGGCAGTGGGTATCCCCCGCGGCGTCGGGTCCGTCCGCGAGCAGCGGTGCCCAGCGGTCAAGCTCGGCGCGTCCTGCGTCCGTATTCGCGGCAACGGCGTAGCTCTCCCCGGCGTCCGTCAGCAGGATGTCCGCCGTCGGCGCGCGGTTCGGGTCGAGCCCCATCGCCTCGCAGAAGCAGTTCTCCCCCGCGCCGGGACAGGCGAGCGCCACGAGCAGGCAGCTTTCGCGCCGCGCGGCGTAATAGCTGTCCACATAGCCCTTCTGGAAAAACACAGCGTCCATACAGTCGATGCTGTGTACGTCGCAGGGGCGCAGCCCGAAAATGCAGCGCCGCGGCGCGCTCTCGATATCGTCGATCTCCGCGTTCTCGCCAAGGCGGTAGCTGTACATTTTCTCCGTCTTGGGAAAGAGGATGTCCTTCGGCGGAAACGCCGCGTTTTCACCGCCGAGCTCCGGGTCGAAGCCGTCCCAACGGCAAAAGCGCTTGATGCCGTCGACTGTCGCGGGCGCGAAGACCTCGCGGTCCGCGGCGAGGAGCGTCAGCAGGGCGGAAAGCCCGCTTTTTTTCAGATGTTTCATCTCGCTCCGCCTCCCCTCACATAAAGTCGTCCATATCGCCGAGCTCATACTTGCCGAGCGCCGGCGTTTCGTCCGCGGAGAGCCCATTTTCCGTCGGACCGAAAAGCGCGTTTATGTCGCGCAATATTTTCCCGGTCTGGAGCATGATGGGCAGGTCCACCGGGCAGACGCGCTCGCACTCGCCGCACTCGATGCAGCGGTCGCCGACGTGGTAAGCGCGGGTCAGACCGTAAACGCGGTTTTCCGCGGTGTTCATCTGCTTGCCCTGCCAGCCCGTGCGGTACTGGTCCGCGTAGCACTCGCGGCAATTGCAGCAGGGGCATACGTTGCGGCAGGCATAGCAGCGGATGCACTTGGAAAACGCCGCTTCCCAGAACCGCCGCCGCTCCGCGGGCGGCAGCGCCTCCATCTCCGCGATGCGCCCGAAGCGGTCCGCGTCCGGGTTTTCGGGGACGGTGTCGCCGATCAGCTCGTCATAGACGAGCGGGTTTTTATGCGTGCAGCGGGTGCAGGCGGGGTTATCCTTGCCCGCGCAGGGCAGACCGATGAGATAAACGTCCTCCCGCTTCACCTGCTTGTCGGCGAGCAGGCGGTTCACGGCGCGGCTGTCGCAGCCGCGGACGGCGACGCCGATGCGCTGCTTGGGCCAGCGGTCGGCGAGCAGATACTTCGCCGTGGAGCTGACGCAGCGGCGGTCCCAGACGAGCTTTTCCGCCTCCTCCGGCGCGGTGATGAACGCCGCGCGGGTGACGCCTTCGCGCCGGGTGTTCTCCCAGCCGATAAAATAGCCGATCTCGCCGCTTTCGAGCAGCGCGCGGACGCGGGACCGCAGCGCGGTCTGGACTTCGAGCTCAGTCATCGTCCGTCACCCCCTTCTCGGCAAAGGCGCGGTTCGGACCGAGCTCGCAGATGGCGTTCACAGCGTCGATGACCGTGTCGCGGAACTTCGCCGCCTCGGAGCCGGAGATCCAGCGCGCCGTGAAGCGTCCGGGCTCCACGCCGTTATATTCCAGCAGCCGCTTCATCAGCTGGAAGCGCCGCCGGGTGAAATAGTTTCCGCTCGTATAGTGGCAGTCGCCGGGGTGACAGCCGCAGACGAGCACGCCGTCGCAGCCGCGCTGGAACGCGCGCAGGATGAACTGCGGGTTCACGCGGCTCGAACAGGGCACGCGCAGGATGCGGACGTCGGCGGGGTATTTCATGCGGTTGAGCCCCGCGAGGTCCGCGCCGGTATAGGTGCACCAGTTGCAGCAGAACGCCAGAATTTTAGGCGTCCAATCCCTCTCCTCCGTCACAGGCACAGCGCATCCACCTCCTTCAGAATTTGTGCGTTCGTAAAGCCGCGCAGGTCGATCGCCCCGGTGCGGCACGCCGCGGCGCAGGCGCCGCAGCCCTGGCAGAGTCCGGCGTTGACCGCGGCGACGCTGCGCTTCACGCGGCCTGCCGGCTCGCGGGACTCGATCTCCTTCATCGTAATGGCGCGGTAAGGGCAGCACCGCGCGCACATTTCGCAGCCGCAGCACTTGCTCTCGTCCACGGCGGAGATCATCGGCGACGCCTCCAGCTCGGTCTTGCTGAACAGAATACAGACCTTCGCCGCGGCGGCGCTCGCCTGCGCCACCGTGTCGGGGATATCCTTGGGACCCTGACAGGTCCCGGCGAGGTAAATGCCCGCCGTCTGGGTCTCGACGGGGCGGAGCTTCGGGTGCGCCTCCTGCACCCAGCCGTAATCGTCCGCGGCGATGCCGAGCGCGGTGCAGAGCGCGCGGACGCCGGGGGCGGGGGTCATCGCCGTTTCCAGCACGACCATATCCGCCTTCACGGTCACGGGCTCGCCGAGCAGGGAGTCCTCCCCGCGGCAGACGATCTTTCCGTCTTCCAGATAAATTTTCGCCACGCGGCCGCGCACATAGCGCGCACCGTCGCCCCGCGCGCGGTCATAGAACTCCTCGTAGCCCTTGCCGGGGGTGCGGACGTCCATATAAAAGATTGTAACGGTTGAGCCGGGGATTTTTTCCAGGATCTGGTGCGCGTGCTTCGCGCCGACCATGCAGCAGGCGCGGGAGCAGTAAGCCCTGCCCTTTTTCTTGTCGCGCGAGCCGACGCACTTGACGATGACGATGTCCTTCGGCTCCGCGCCGTCCGACGGGCGGCGGATCTTGCCCTCGGTCGGACCGGAGGCGTTCACAAGGCGCTCGAATTGCAGCCCGCTGATGACGTCCGGCAGCCGTCCCCCGCCGTATTCGGGGTAAAGCGGCGCCCAGTCGACGACCTCGTATCCCGTCGCGACGACGATCGCGCCGTAAGTCTCCTCCGTCTCGCGCGCCGTGTCCTCGAAGTTGATTGCCTTCAGCGGACAGAGCGCCTGACACACGCCGCATTTCGCCGTTCCGCAGAGCTTTCGGCAGGCGGCGGGGTCGATGACCGGCTTCGCCGGGACCGCCTGCGGGAACGGGCGGAAGATCGCCGGGCGGCGGCTCAGCCCCTGATCAAATGCGCTGACGGTCCGCGCCGGGCATTTCGTCTCGCAGAGGCCGCAGCCGGTGCAGAGATCGTGGTTCACATACTTCGGCTTTTCCCGGATGGTCACGGAAAAATTGCCGACATAGCCGCCGACGGAGACCACCTCCGCACCGGTGCGGAGCGTGATGCGCGGATGGGCGGCGACCTCGCTCATCTTCGGCGTGGAGATGCATGCGGAGCAGTCGAGCGTCGGGAAGGTCTTGTCAAGCATGACCATGTGCCCGCCGATGCTGCTCTCGCGCTCGATGAGCGTCACCTCGTGCCCCGCGTCCGCGATGTCGAGCGCGGTCTGGATGCCGGCGATGCCCGCGCCGATGACGAGCGCGCGGCGCGTCACGGGCGTAAAGGATGGCTGCAAAGGCTTATCCTTTCCCACCTTCGCGACCGCCATGCGGACGAGGTCGATCGCCTTCTCCGTCGCCGCGGCGCGGTCCGTGTGGACCCACGCGCACTGCTCGCGGATGTTCGCGATCTCCAGCATATAGGGGTTCACGGCGGTGCCCTTCAGCATTTTGCGGAAGGTCGCCTCGTGCATGCGCGGGGAGCAGGACGCAATCACGACGCGGTCGAGCCCCTGCTCGGC
Source organism: uncultured Clostridia bacterium (assembly GCA_938023775.1). GTDB lineage: Bacteria > Bacillota > Clostridia > Oscillospirales > Oscillospiraceae > SVKR01. The sequence goes on along the minus strand of CALJDB010000157.1, from coordinate 9,539 downwards.
GATCGTGTCACGGATCATCTGCTGCCCCTGATCGGAGCACATATATTTATACGTCGCGGCGTAGCGCACGCCGGGCAGCTCCCCCGCGGCGGCGGCGACGCGCTCGACATCCAGCGCGCCGGCGATATTCGTACCGCAGTGGCAGATAAAAACACCGATCGAGCTCATCCGTTCTGCGCCGCCTTTCTCAGAGTTTCGTTCAGCCGGTCAAACGCCGGGTAAAAGTGCTTTTGCAGCCCGATGTCCTTCGCGCCCGCGCCCATGGCGACGGCGAGCAGCTCCGTGAACTGGTAAACGGGCAGGTCAAACGCCGTTTTCGCAGCGCGGTTGATCTCCTCCTCGCGCATGTCGAGGTTCAGGTTGCAGAGGGGGCACGCCGTTACGATCGCCTGCGCGCCGTTTGCGCGGGCGTTTTGCAGGATGCGCTGGACGAGCGGGCGCGCCGCCGTCGGCGCGTCGACCTGGTGGCTCGCGCCGCAGCACTCGGTCTTGTAGTCCCAGTCCACGCACTCCGCGCCGCAGAGGGCGGTGAGCGCGTCGATGGACTGCGGGCGCTCGGTCTCCGCCGCGCCGGTGATCTCCCGCGGGCGGGAGGTCAGGCAGCCATAGTAGCAGGCGACGCGCAGCCCCGTCAGCGGGCGGACGACCGCGGCGCGGAGGGCACCCAGCACCTCCGGGTCGGAAAGCACCTGCATGATGGTCAATATCTCCGCCCTGCCCTCGACAGGGCTGCCGACGATCTCCGCGAGCTTTTCGCGCGTCTCCGCGCCGGAGCGCAGCGCGCTCGTCGCCGTTTTGAGCCGGGAATAGCACGAGGCGCAGGGCACGCAGATATCGAGCCCCGGATAGTGCCGCTCCGCGATGGCGAGGCTCCGCGCCGGGAGCGCGAGGGAGAGCCATTTGCCGCGGGTGTGGCCCGTTGTTGCGCCGCAGCAGTTCCAGTCCGGGATCTCCAGCAGCTCCAGCCCGATCCTTCGGCAGATATATTCGATGCTGAGCCGGTAAGTCGTGCCCGTGGAATCCATGGAGCAGCCGGGAAAATAGGCGTATTTTTTCACTGCTTTTCATCCTCCTCCGCGGCTTTTTCCACGAGACGGCGCACGGCGGCGCGGTCCGCGACGGTGTTCAGCGCCGGGCTGACGAGCCCGTGGCGCAGCATGTGCGGCGCGCGCGCTATGTCCTGCGTCAGATTGCCGGTGCCGACATTGTAAACGCCCTCCAAAATCGCCTCCTGCGAGCGTCCAAAGGTCCTGACGTTTTCCAGAAACGCGCCGTGGAACACCTCCGCTTCGCGCTTTGCGCAGCGCCCAAGGCGGCGCGCGGCGTAGCGGCACTGCTCGATGAGCGCAGGCAGGTCCACATCGTTCGGGCAGCGCTCGGCGCAGACGTGGCAGGATGCGCAGAGCCAGATCGCCTCGGAATCGAGAATTTTACCCGTCTCGCCGAGCTGGATGCAGCGGACGATCCGGCGCGGGGTCAGGTCCATCGCGTGCGCCATCGGGCAGCCGGCGGTGCATTTTCCGCACTGGTAGCAGTCCGAGGGCGTCACGCCCGCCGCGGCAGCGATCGCCTTGGCAAGCGCCGCGCCGCGGTCCGGGATCAGTTCAGACATAGGTTCTTCACCTCCGATAATGTTTGCGCAAGGGTCCGGAGCGCGCTTATCTCCGCGCAGGGCGACAGCGCGTCGAGCGCCGAGCACGCCGCGGCGCAGCTTTGCTTCAGCGCCTCCGCCGTTTTCCGGAGCGCGCCGCTCCGGCGCGCTTCCCCGGCGAGAAAAGCGAGCTCGCCGGGAGTTTTTTCGCGTTTTTTCAGCAGCCTTCGCGCCCCGTCCGGCAAAAGCAGCAGCGGCATGCTGATCACGCCGCTGCGCAGGTCGGCGAGCGGGGCTTTGCCGTCCCCGGCGGGGTCGAAATCGAGCAGATCGTCCCGGAGCTGGAACGCGAGTCCGAGCTGCTCGCCGTAAGCGCGCAGCGCCTCCGCGGTCTCCTCGTCCGCACCGCCGGCGACCGCCCCGGCGCGGCAGCTCTCCGCCATCAACAGCCCGGTCTTGCGCCGGATGCGGGCGAAATAGCGCGGGATGTCCACGTTTTCAGGACAAAACAGGTCCGCGCGCTGGTCTATCTCGCCGAGGCACATCTCCTGCGCCACGGCGGAGAGCGCCTCGTTGATGCCGGTGCCGCGGTAAGTGACGAGCCGCTCCATCGCACGGGCGAGGAGATAATCCCCGCTCTGCATCGCGGCGACGCCGCCGAAGCGGGCATTCACGGTCGCCGCGCCGCGGCGCAGCAGCGCGCCGTCCACGAAGTCGTCGTGGATGAGCGAGGCGGTGTGCATCGTTTCAAGCATGCACATCAGCGGCACGATCGGCATTTTTTCGCCCGCAGCGTGCCAGCACACCCACGCGAGCATGGGCCGCAGGCGCTTGCCGCCCGCGCGCGTCAGGTCCTCCAGCGCCGCGCGGTAAGGTCCCGCACCGGCGCACTGGCCAATCAGCGCGCGCTCCATCTCGTCCGCGGCGGCAAGCAGCGCATCGGCGAAGGGCGCGCCCGGCGGCGCGGAAAGGATCGTCCGGAGCTTCATGCCGTGCCCTCCCGCAGGAAGGCGAGATAATCCTCCAGCCCGCGCCGCTCCAGCGCGTCCGCGGCGAGATACGCGGCAAAGGCGTCGTTCCAAGGAACGGAGTCCAGCGCGGCGAGATGGGCGGAAAAGCGCCCGAAGCAGTAGTCGCCGAGCAGCGCCGCGTCCGGGCTCTCGACGCCGTGGAGCGCGCGGAAAAGCCAGAAGCACGCCGCCGCGTCCCCCAGCGCCGCCGGAGCCGCCGCGCGCACTTTTTCGAGCGCCGCGCCGGGCCACGGCAGCAACTCGCCGCGCCAGCGCTTAAAGATCTCGTTCAAGATAGATCACCCCGGCGTCGCAGCAGCCGTCCCCGACCGTGACGGGGAGCGACACGCCGCGATAGCCGCTTTTTTTTACTTCGAGCCGGAGCTCCCCGGCGTTTTTGGGCAGACGGTCGAGCTTGCACTCGCCGAAAAAGTCCGTCACGCCGCTCAGGATCTCCTCGCCGTTCAGCGTCAGCACGGCGTCCGCGCCCTCCACGGCGCGCTCCGTGCCGTCCGGAAGATGCTCCGCGGCGGCGACGGCGACGAACACGCTCTCCAATTTCCAAGCGTTGCGGCAGACAAGGCGCGGCTTCGCCGCCGGCGCGGTGTTCAGAGGCTTCAGCCCCTGCCGCTCCGTCATCCGGGCGAACTCCTCGTCCGAGCAGCGCACGAAGCTCAGCGCGCGGAGCGGGCACGCCTGCACGCAGCGGGGCTCCTTCCAGCCCTGATCGAGCAGGTGGGCGCACATCGTGCATTTCTGCGCGGTGTCCAGCTCCTCGTTCCAGACGATGGCGCCGTAAGGACAGGCGTCCACAAGCGCACGGTTGCCGCGAGACTTTTCCGGGTCGAGCAGCACCACGCCGTCGTCGCGGCGCCGGACGGCGTCCGGAAACGCCTTTTCGCAGGCGGCATTTTCACAGTGGCGGCACATTTCGGTCCGGAACGCCACCTCGGTATAGGGCACCGCGCCGCGCTCATGGCGCGTGGTGCGGACCCACGGCGCGCCGTGGAGCTGCTGGGCGCGGGTATAGGGCAGCCAGTCGTTGCCGCAGTGCTCGTCCTGACAGGCGAGGAGGCAGTTATAGCAGCCGACGCATTTTTCCGGATCAAAGATCAGATGCACTTTTTCCACGGGTTTTCTCCTCCTTCCCATTTGCGGACGTCCACCAGACAGGAGTTGACGGACAGTCCGTGCGCCTTCGCGACGATGTTGCGCGAGCTCGTCAGCGTGTTGACGCAGCCGTTGACCTCCGCGCTGCGCCCCGGCTCGGCGAGGCAGCGGAAGTCCGCGCAGGATTCAAAGCTGTGGACAACGCCGCGGGGCAGGCGCTCCGTGGTGTCCAGCCCGCAGAGAACGCTGCCGCGGTCGTTGAAGACCTCGACGAGCTCCCCGCGGCGCAGACCGCGAGCCGCCGCGTCCGCCGGGTTCATACGGATGACCCAGTAGCGGTAGCCGTCGATCAAAATGCGGTGCTCCGCGATGTCGTTGATGGCGGAATTCTTGCTGTCGCCCATCGTGTGGAAGCTGTACTTGGAATGGGGCGAGATCATCTGGAGCGGATATTTTTCGTGCAGCGGGCTCTGCGCGCCCTCCCACGATTCGTGATAGGTGCAGATGGGCAGGCGGTCCGGGTCGTTCGGGTCGAAGCGCTTGAGCGTCTGCGCCTCGAACTCAAATTTGCCCGACGGCGTCTGGAGTCCCTCGGCGTAGCGCCCGTAATACTCCGACGGCAGCGGCGAAAGCTCCGGAACATCGCGCTTGCGCGACTCATAAAACCAGTTATACGCCACGGGGTCGCGCCGGTTTTCCGGCAGCGGCGGCACGACGTAATAGCCCTTTTTCATAAAGCTGCGCCAGCCGACCGACTTCGGCAGATCGCTGCACTCAAAGAGGCGGCGGACCCAGTCGAACTCGTTGTTGCCCTCGCTGTAAACCTGCCAGAGTCCGAGCTTGTTCGCAATCATCTGGAAGATGTCGAAATCGGACTTGCTCTCCCCCAGCGGCTCGATGCACTTATGCTGCATGTGGACGATGCGGAAGTTGTTCTGCAAAAACGACTTGTCGATATAGCCGCCGCAGTGCCCCGCCTCGCCGATGTCCCAGCGCTCAAAGTTAGTGCAGGCGGGCAGGATGAGGTCGGCAAAGCGCGTTTCGCCCTCCATCCAGACGCCCTGACTCACGACGCACTCCAGATTCGCGCTCTGGTACATGTCGACAAAGCGGTTGCTCTCCGGCTGGGTGCCGAGATAGGAGCCGCCGTAGCGGTAATACATGCGCACCGGCTCATGCCCCGGCGCGGGGTAAGTCACCTTGCGGAACTGGCCGTGGACGCAGTAGTTGTCATAAGCGTAAGCCTCGGCGTGTCCCGTGATGATCGCCTCCGGGAGCCGCAGGCGCGGCACCTTCTGGTATTCGGAGTTAACGGAGGGCGACTGGGGCATGCGGTTATAGAGCGTAACGCCCGCGCCGGAGCCGAGATAGTCGCCGGAGAAGCCGCCGGAGGCGTAGCCGGGAAAGTAAGAGCGCGTGTCGAGCGGCGTTCCGTATTGCAGACCGCCGAAGTTGACGCCCGGCTTGCCGAAGCCCTGCAAGGCGTTCAGGCACGCCATGGCGCGCGCCCACTCCGTGCCGTAAGCGGTGCGGCAGGCGCCGCCGAAGCCGGGGATGCCGCCGCAGGAGAGGTAAGTTTTCCGCTTTGCCCACTCCTCCGCGAGCGCGCGGACCGTCCGCGCGGCGACGCCCGTGATGGGCTCCTGCCACTCCGGTGTTTTGTCAACGCCGTCCGTCTCGCCGAGGATATACCGGCTCCACGTCTCCAGACCGAGCGTGCGGTCGGCGACGAATTTTTTGTCATAGGTCCCCGCCTTGAGCCAGACGTTCGCGATGGCGAGCGCCATCGCCGCGTCCGTCGCGGGCCGCGGGGCGATCCAGCGCCCGCCCATGAAGGCGGCGGTGGAGTTGCAGTAGGGGTCGATGTGGACGACGGGGATGCCGAGGCGCTTGAACCACTCGCGCCGGACCGTTCCCTCCTGCGCGCCGTAAACGCCGGCGGTCGTCTCCGGGTCGGAGGACCAGAACACGATCATCTCCGCGTTCTTCAGGCAGTCCTCGACGGTGTTGTAAGGCTCCATACCGCCGCGGCGGGCGGAGTTGCCGAAGTGGTGGACGCCGCCCCATGCCCAGCCCTCCCAGCTGTCGGGATTCATGAGCGTGCTCGACGCGCCGATGCAGTTGAAAAAGCGGCTCGCCGCGCTGGTAAAGTAGCCGACGGAGCCCCAGTTATGGTGGGAGCTGCGCGACCAGAGCACCGCGCCGGGACCGTAAGTCTGGCGCACGCGGACGATCTCCTTCGCGACGATCTCCGCCGCCTCGTCCCACGAGATGCGCTCATAGCCGCTCTTGCCGCGGTTTTCCGGATGGCGCTCGCCGTCCGGGTCCCAGTCGACGCGCTTCATAGGATAGAGCAGGCGGTCCTCGGAATAGACGAGCGACTTCCACGCGATGCCGTAAGGCGCGACGGTCATGCGGCGCGGCGGCGTAAACTTTTTCCCGTGCGCCTCGATCGTCCAGCCCTCAGCGTCCTCGGCGGAGAGCTCGATCGGCGTCGTGCGGACGATCTTTCCGTCCTTGACGTAGACGAACACGGGTCCGCCGTTCGTGCCGGTGACGTAGCGCTTCTCGCCGTTCGGCATCTCCGTGCCGTAATTGCCGAGATAGAGAATGTCGAAGGAGAAGATCTTCAGCAGCAGTGAGGAGAACCACATCGCCTTCTCGTCCGGACCGTTTAAGATGAGCGCGGTGTTTTTCGCCGCGTCGACGAAGTCCTTGGTTTTTCCGAGCATCTCGCCCATCATGACGCGGCGCGCCACGGCGAGGTCCTCGAAGATCATCTCCACCTCCGCGCCCGGATGGACGCCGTTTCTGCCGCTCACGCGGCCGTTCCGGATCGTGAGAAAGCGGCCGCGGGTATCGTCGCGCAGCTTCAGCTGCACGGTGGTGTCTACGCCCTCCAGCTCCTTTGCAAAGCCGGGCGCCGCGGCGGCAAGCGTGTTGATCAGCGGGTCGATGGCGAACATCGTCCCGACGAAAAACGCCTTGTCGAACACCTCCCGCAGCGGTTTTGCGATCGGCATATCAGATTGCCCCCTTTTTATGTTTGTTCCTTCTTCCAAAAGGAAAGTGCTTACTTCATCATAAGCGCCAGCGCCGCGGCTGCGGCTTGGCAGCCGGTGATCCAGCTGTGCGCCTTCACCGCGCCGAGCATCCGCGCGCTTCGCGCTTCCGGCTCCGGTCCCGCGGCGAGCAGGGTCCGGATCGGGGCGCTGAGCGCCGTTCCAGCCGCCAAAGCGACGGCAAAGCCCTGCCAAAAGGTGCAAAAAATCGCCGCATTCGCCGCGGCGAGCGCGGCTGCTGACAGCTCGGTGATACGCAGTAACTGCATGGTTTTTTTCCGTCCGAGGAGCACAGGGAGCGTTTTCCGCCCCGCGTCCCGGTCCTTTTCGATGTCGCATCCGTTGTTCGTGAGCATGATGCTCCCCACGGTCAGCACCGCCGGCGCGCACCAGAGCAGCGCGGTGGGATCGAGCGCGGCGCCCTGCGCCGCTGCCGCGGCGAGGGTGAGCACGCAGCCCATCGCGGTCCCCGAAAGCGCCTCTCCCAGCGGCAGCGCCGCGAGCGAGACGCCGGGCAGCACATAGAGCAAAATCGCGGCGAGTCCCGCGCCCGCGAAAACGAGCAGCCCCGCGCCGCACTGCCGGACGAGCAGCGCGCCGATGCACGCCGCCGCCAGCAGAAAGGCAAGTCCCAGCGCGAGGGCGAAGCGCGGCGGAACGCCGCGGTAAACGAGCGCCGCGTCCGAGCTGTCGACGCAGCTTTGCGCCGTGTCGAGCCCGGAGACGAAGTCGGCGTAGTCGTTCATGGTGTTGACCGCCGACTGGAGCAGCACCGCCGCGGCGAGCACGGCGAGCGCGACATAAGGCCGCAGCGCCGCGCCCGTGAGGGCCGCCCAGAGCGTTCCGAGCAGCACGGGCGTCACCGCCGCGGGCCAAGTGTGCGGCGCGGCAAGCTCCACGGCGGCGCGGAGATAAGCGCGCTTCATGCCTCCCGCTCCAGCGGGATGTCGCCGAGGTTCAGACACTCCACGGTGCGGAGGTCGTCAAATATTTTCCGCTGATAGCCCGGCGCTTCGATATAGAGCTGGAAGCGCCCGACGGGCAGGTCGCGGAACCAGAAGTCGCCGTAAGCGTCCGTCTCCGTTTTCCATACCTTGCCGCCGCTCACAAGGCGGCAGTGCGCGCCGATGACGACCTCCTTTTCGGTCGGGTCGTAGCAGAGCCCCGCGATGAACTGACCGGGACGGTTGCGGTAAAACACCCGCGGGCGGCAGCCGGTCTCCGGGCGGTCGGTCTCCGCGCCCAAAATATCGTCCGCAAGCTCGCTCTCCTCGCCAAAGCGCAGCGCCCCGGTGGGGCATGCCTCCGCGCAGCGGGGCAGCTTTGCCCCCGCGTCGAGCAGGTGGGCGCAGCCGGTGCATTTCTGGGCGGCGCGCAGCGCGTCGTTAAAATAAATCGCACCGTAAGGGCACTTCCCCGCGCAGACGCCGCAGCCGCGGCACTTTTCCGGGTCGATGATCACGAGCCCGTCATCGCGCCGGTAAATGGCGTCGAAATAGCACGCTTCGATGCAGGCGGCGTTTTCGCAGTGGTTGCAGAGCCGCGGCGTGTAGTTCACGCGCAGACGCGGCAGCGTGCCGCAGGTCTTCTGGTCCACGTGGAGCCAGAACTGACCGATCTCCGGCTGGGGCTTTGCGATGGGGCTCCAGTCGTTGCCCACATGCTCGTCCTTGCACGCGAGCTGGCAGTTATAGCAGCCGTTGCAGAGGGACAGGTCGATCAAAAACGCTTTTGCCATCTCTCAATTCTCTCCTTCCGCGAGCCAGCCCTCGAGGCACACGCCGCAGGCTATGTCGCTTTTGCGGGCGAACGCCTCCGGATAGTCCCGCCGCCAGCCGTCCATTTCCTCCCGCGTCACCTTTTCCACCTCGACGAGGTAGCCGCTCGTCGCCATACCGGTGGCGTTCGCGGAGGTGTTTGCGAGCGGGCTGATCGTGTTGATCGCGCCGCCGCGGTCCAGCCAGCCGGGGATGATCGGGTCGATGCGCGCGCCGTGGTCCACATAGCAGGCGCGGTCGGCGATGCGCTCCGTGACGTAAGCGCCGCAGAGCACGACGCCGCGGTCGTTATAGACCTTCACGATGTCGCCCGTTTCGATCCCGCGCTTTGCAGCCTCGCGGGGATTCAGCCAGCAGGGCTCGTAGGCGTAGCCGTCCCAGCCGCGGACCTTCATGGTCTCCACCTCGCGGCTCCAGATCATGTCGTCGCACTGGGCGTGCATGCGCCAGCGGCCGTGGTTGGAGACGATGAGCAGCGGATAGCGCGCCGCGCGCTCGCCGCCGAGCCGCTCGTCGTGGGACACGCCCTTTTCGATCCAGTGCGCCACAGGCGGGCGCTCCGGGTCGTCGGGCAGGTATTTCTCCATATTCGTGGAGCTGTATTCGAGCAGGCCCGTCGGCGTCGTCAGCCGATAGGCGTTCGGGTCGTCGTGGAACACGCGCAGCCCCGGCGGGACGGCGCGGATCGCCTCCTCGCTCTTGCGCGGGACGATGACCATCTGCTTCTGCCGCAGCTCCTGAGACTGCGCCCGGAGCTGAACCTGCTGGTGGAAAACGACAGTGCCCAAAACATTGTGGTACAAGCCAACTACTGCATGGTCAACGGCTACATGATGGCTGACCTGCTCTACTCCGACCTTGCGCCCCACTCCCACGCGGTAGACACCCTGACGCTGCTTGGCTCCGAGTTGGAGGACAACCATATCGACACCATCACGGACGCTGAGCTGAGCCTGCAAATTACCGACGCTGACTATTACCAGACTAT
>CALJDB010000156.1 GCA_938023775.1 uncultured Clostridia bacterium | reverse complement strand
CGGCCGATGATCGAGGCCGTGCATGGCACGGTGGTCGAGTGCAACACCGCCTACGAGGGCGAGCGCAACACCACCGAGAAGCACCGCCGCACGATGATCAAGCACGGCTGGAGCACGAACTTCGACGTGGACATTCTTGACGCTGAGGGTCCCGATCTGGAGCTTGCCGTTCCGAACGGCAGGAGCATTCAGAAGAACTTCGTCGGCAAGGACATTGCCAACTACGATTCCATGCTCGTCCTCTCCCACTTCAAGGGGCATCCGATGGGCGGCTTCGGCGGCGCGCTCAAACAGCTCTCCATCGGATGCGCGTCCAGCGCAGGCAAGGCGAACATTCACGGCGCGGGCAAGCCCGAAGAGATGTGGACGACCGAGCAGAATGCCTTCCTTGAGTCCATGGCCGACGCGGCGGAGTCCGTCGTCAAGCTTTTCGACGGCAAGATCGTCTACATCAACGTGATGAAGAACATGTCCGTCGACTGCGACTGCTGCGCTGTTGCGGAGGACCCCTGCATGGCGGATATCGGCATTCTCGTCTCCCTCGACCCCGTTGCCGTCGATCAGGCGTGCCTCGACCTTGTTTACGCCGCGGACGATCCGGGCAGAGACCACCTCATCAAGCGCATCGAGAGCCGCAACGGTGTCCGCACGGTGGCTTCCGCCGCCGCGCTCGGCGTCGGCAGCCGCGAGTATGAGCTTGTGGAGCTCTAAGGAAAATCTGCAAAACCGGGCGCTCGGTCCCCTCGGACCGGGCGCCCGGCTTTTATTTTTCGTGAAATGCTGTGGATTTTTTCGCGATTTTCCGCTATAATTTTTTCGGAATGACACAGAGAATACAAATCCGCGGCGTAAAGTGAGGGCGAAAGGGGGAAATGCTATGGACTGCAAGATTCTCATCGTGGAGGATGATGCGAGACTCCGGGAGGTCCTCTGCGATTATTTCCGCAGCAAGGGCGATGATCCCACCGCCGCGGCGGACGGGATGGAGGCGCTCCGGCTGCTCGGCGAGGCGGACTTCGACGCGGTTTTGCTGGATATTATGATGCCGGAGCTCGACGGGCTCTCCGTCTGCCGCGCCGTCCGCAGAACGAACGCCGTTCCGATCATTTTCCTGACCGCGCTTTCCGCCGAGGAGGACAAGCTGCTCGGCTATGAGCTCGGTGCGGACGATTACGTGACGAAGCCCTTTTCCATGTCCGTGCTCTACGCAAAAACGGCGGCGCTCATCCGCCGCAGCCGCCGGAGCGTTCTTGCCGGGGACCGCATCGAGGCGGGCGGCATCACGCTCGAAGACTCCACCCGCCGGGTCTTTGCCGGGAAAACCGAGGTGGTCCTCACGCCGAAGGAGTTTTCGCTGCTGCGCTGCCTGATGCTGAACCGGAACATCGTCCTGAGCCGCGAGCAGCTGCTGGTGAAGTGCTGGGGCTACGATTACGAGGGCGAGGCGCGGGCGGTGGACACCCACATCAAGCGCCTGCGCGAAAAGCTCGGCGAAAACGCAGGCTGCATTAAAACCGTCATCAAGGCGGGCTACAAGCTGGAGGGCTGACGGAGATGAAAAAGAAAAAGAGCATCCGCTCCATGGCAGCCGTGACATGGCTGCTCATCCTCGCCGTCGGCGCGACATGGCTCACCTCCATGGGCGCGCTCACGATCGTCACGGCGCAGGAGGTCTATGACGCGCTTTATGAGAAGAGCCGGGAGTTCACAAACGTGATC
>CALJDB010000155.1 GCA_938023775.1 uncultured Clostridia bacterium | reverse complement strand
CCGATGACCGCCCTGAACCCGACGATGACCGTCGGCGTGCAGATCAGCGAGGTCATCCAGCTCCACAACAGGAAGATGAGCCGCACTGAGGTGCTGGAGCGGACATACGCCATGCTGGAGCTCGTCGGCATTCCCCGCACGCGCTATATGGAGTATCCCCACCAGTTTTCCGGCGGTATGAAGCAGCGCGTCGTCATCGCGATGGCGCTCGCCTGCGACCCGCTCCTGCTGCTTGCGGACGAGCCGACCACCGCGCTGGACGTCACCATTCAGGCGCAGGTGCTCGACATGATGCGCACGCTCAAAGAAAAGCTGAACACCAGCATGATCCTAATCACCCACGACCTCGGCGTCGTGGCGGAGACCTGCGACCGTGTCGCGGTCATTTACGCGGGGCAGATCATGGAGAGCGGCTCCCGCCGCGACATTTTCAAGAACGCGAGCCACCCCTATACGCGCGGGCTGTTCAGCTCCCTGCCGAACATGCACGAACGGCTCCCGAAGGGCGCGCACCGGCGGCTCTCGCCGATCCCCGGACTTCCTCCGGACCCGACGGACCTGCCGGACGGCTGTCCCTTCTCCCCCCGCTGCCCGGAGGTCTGCGACCGCTGCCGCGCCGGGTCCATCCCGGACGCGGAGATCGCGCCGGGTCACTTTGTGCGCTGCGTCCGATTTTCCGGAAAGGAGGAGACGTGATACCATGGCACTGCTTGAGATCAACGGACTGAAAAAATACTTCGACGTCGCCTCCGGCACGAACCACGCCGTGGACGGCGTGACAATGAAGATCGAAAAAGGCCGCACGATGGGCGTTGTCGGCGAATCCGGCTGCGGCAAGAGCACGCTCGGCCGCACGGTCATCCGCCTGCTCGACGCCACAGACGGGCAGGTCCTGCTCGACGGAGAGGACATCACTTACGCCTCCGGCCGCGCGCTGCGGCGGCTCCGCGAACGGATGAGCATCATCTTCCAGGACCCATACAGCTCGCTGAATCCGCGCATGACCGTTGAGGAGACGATCCGCGAGCCGCTCACGGAATCGCGGCGCTATACCCGCGCGGAGATCCGCGAGCGCACCGAAGAGCTGATGGAGCTCGTCGGCATCGAGGAGCGCCTGCGCATGGCTTACCCCCACGAGATGGACGGCGGACGCCGCCAGCGCGTCGGCATCGCCCGCGCCATCGCGCTTATGCCGGACTTTATTATGTGCGACGAGCCCGTCAGCGCACTGGACGTTTCCATTCAGGCGCAGGTGCTGAATCTTCTGATGGATCTTCAGGAGAAGTTCGGACTGACCTATATGTTCGTCACCCACGATCTTTCCGTCGTGCGCCACATCAGCGACGACATTTCCGTCATGTACCTCGGTCAGCTCGTGGAGACCTGCGACAGTCAGGGGCTCTTTGACCGTCCGCTCCATCCTTACACGAACGCGCTGCTGAGCGCGATCCCCAGCATCGACATCGACCGCCCCATGCAGCGCGTGCCGCTCAAGGGCGAGATCACCTCCGCCATCGACCCGAAGCCGGGCTGCCGCTTCGCCGCGCGCTGCCCTTACGCCTCGGCTGCCTGTGCTCTGCCGCAGGTGCTTGAGGAGGTCGAACCCGGTCATTTTGTCGCTTGCTGCCGGGTGCATGAGCTCGCTTCGCGCTGACCCCGTTCCCGAAAGATGAGGTGTATTCTATTTTGAACGACCATATTCTGCATATCACCTGCCTGACCGCGAACTACCCGGACGGGCAGAAGATCGCCGCCGCGCGCATCCGCTACGATCGTCCGATCGACCCGCGGCAGATCACCGCTGCATCCTTCCGCGTTGCCGGCAGACGCATCACGGGCATCTCCGTGGACGGCTGCGAGGTCATGCTCCCGCTCGACCCAACGGACGCGCTTGCCGGTATCCTGCCCCCGCCGGGGCGTCCCTCCGGCGCACCGAAAAACGCGCCGCCGACCGATCTTCCCGTCGCCGTCCGCCGCCCCCGGAGCCTCACGCTCTCCCAGCTTGCTCCCATCCGTGCGCTCGACGGGAGCGATCTTCCGCCGACGGACGCCCCGCTCGTTTCTGACCGCAGCGAGGAGCCCGTCATCCGCGACTTTTTGCAGGGCGAGTTTGGCGGCATCCCCTATAATCTCTATGTCCCCGCCGGGGCGGAGGGTCCTCTCCCGCTCGTGCTGTTCATCCACGACGCCGGTCCCTGCGGTCCGGACCCGCTGCTGACGCTCTCGCAGGGCTGCGGCGCCGTCTGCTTCGCAGCTCCGGAGTGGCAGGCGAAGCACCCGTGCTATGTGCTCGCCCCCCAGATTGACCGCAGCATCCACCTCACGAGCAACGGCTTCCGCGCCGCGCCGGAGCTGGAAACGATCAAGGCGCTGCTCGACGACGTGATCTCGCGCTATCCCGTGGACAGGTCGCGTGTTTACGCCACGGGTCAGTCCATGGGTTGCATGGCGTCCTGTGAGCTGAACATCCGCTATCCGAAGCTCTTCGCCGCCTCCCTGCTCGTCGCAGGGCAGTGGTCGCCGGAGCGCATGGCGGAGCGCTGCACGGACTGCCGCTTCTGGATCTTCGTCTCCGAGCATGATGCCCGCGCCTTTCCCGGCATGAATGCCGTGACCGAGGCGATGGAGGCTGCCGGCGCAAGAGTCGGCCGCTATCGCTGGGACGCAAAGGAGAGCCCGGAAGCCCTCGCCGCTCTCGCGCGTGAGGCTATGGGCGATGATGCCGCCGTGCGCTACACCGTGTTCTGCGGCAGCTCCGTCGTTCCCCCGGAGGGGGACGACACGCCAGGCGGGAACCACACGTCCACCTGGAACGCCGTTTACCCGATCGAACCGGTGCGCGAGTGGCTCTTCTCCTGCCGGAGAGACGACGTGTGAAAAAAGGTGAGCCGCCCGGCTCCGTTTTCTGGGAGCCGGGCGGCTTTTCGGTTTTTCGGTTCAGCGGATGACCCTGCCGTTTTCCGGCGCTGGCGTGTCGTTTTCCACGGTCAGATAAACCGCGCGGCGCTCCAGCAGAAAAACGGCGGCGGATGCAGCCGCGGCAAGGAGCTCCAGCGCGATGTTCAGCGCGTTCGCCGCCGGCGGGTCCTGCGGGTGCAGCGCGAGATAGACCCCCGTCGCCGCGGCGGTGAGCGCAAGCCCCACCGCGAAGGCAAGCGACGCGCGGCGGAGATAGACCGAGGCGCAGCGGTACTCCCAGCGCGTCAGGTCCCGCGGCGCTTTGGCGGCGAGGAGGCAAAACCACGCCGCGGCGAGCATGAGGATCCCGGTCGGCATGCCGAAAAGCGCAACATAGCGGCAGGAATTGCTGCCCACGCGCCGTGTCATGGCAAAGCAGAACGCCGCGGCTGCCGACGCGAGCAGCGCGCCGTAAACAGCGCGCCGCCACCGGCTTCCCGCCAGACGCAGCCACGGCGCGGTGTAGACCCGGCGGATAGGTCCCTGTTTCCCGTCCTCCCGCGGAATGCGGTACTCCGTCCAGCCCTCCCAGTAAGCGTGGTAAAACCCGCTGCGGGTCACGCCCATATTCGTATCAAGATGGTCGAGCCGTCCCTCATCATCGCGCGGGGAGATCATCTCGCCCCGGCGGACGCCGTAAATGTCGTTTCCGCCGTCCCAGCTATCCCGCCGCCGGAGGCGGCGCAGCAGATCATAAAGCACGTGTTTCCTCCCCTTTCCCCTGCCGCGGCAGAGCGCTTTTTCCTAATGTCATTATACCATGGCGGTAAGGGGCATTCCAATGCAAAAACCCGTGCGCAGATTTCAGGAAGGAGAGAATTTCCATGCGCGCTCAGCAGGAAGACCACTTTGATTTTTCAGCCCGTCCCGTCGGGGACGGCGTATTTCAGCTCACCGCGCCGCCGAAGCGCTTCCGTCAGTATCTCGTCTGCGGCGGCGAACGCGCGCTGCTCATTGACACAGGCTTCGGGCTCGGCTCGCTGCGCGATACGCTCGCGCCGCTGACGGCGCTGCCGATCCTGCTCGCAAACACCCACGGGCACCCGGACCACGGCGGTGGGAATGCCGAGTTCGGCGCACCGCTGCTCCACGAAGCCGACTTTGCGCTCTATGCCGCGGCATGCACGCTTGAGGCGCGGCGCGCGGAGCTGGAGCAGTGGGGGCTCGGCTGCCGCGCCGCAGCGCTCCAGCCCACGCCGCCCGCGCCGCTCCCGCTTGCCGACGGCGCTCTGCTCGACCTCGGCAGCCGCAGACTGACCGTGGTCCACACGCCGGGTCACACGCGCGGGAGCGTCTGCTTTTTCGAAGCCGAGACCGGGCTGCTCTTTGCCGGCGACAACTTGAACGGGATGCAAACGATGCTGACCGAGCATTGGGCGGCGCCGCTCGCGGACTACATTGCCTCCCTCCGGCGTCTCGCCCCGCTGCCCGTCCGCGCCGTCTGGACCGGTCATGACGCCGGGGCGCTGCCGCCGGACATCATCGAACGCAAGCTCCGCTGCGCGCTCGCCCTCGCAGAGGGAGCCGGCGAAGCGGCGCGGGACCGCGCCGGGAATCCCGTCCTCCGCGCCGAATCGGGCGGCACCGCCGTCTGCTGCGCGGCGGAGAAGCTGAAATAAGCAAAGCCGCCGCGCCCCCTCTTTCTTTGGGGACGCGGCAGCTTCTTTATTCGCGGACCTCGATCACCTTGATCTGGGCGGCGGTGAAGGCGGTCTCGGTGGTGATGACGTCGGTGATGCGGGCGACGGAGGCCTCGCTGAGCCCCTCCGCGGGGGCTGGAACGGCAACGGTCACGCCCGTGTCGGACATGTAGACGACGCAGTCGGTGAAGTCCTTTGCGAGCAGCAGGTTCTCGATCTGGCTCTCCTGCATGCTATAAGTCGCCATCGCGGCGATGGAGCCCATGGCGGCGTCGATCGTCTCCTGACTCGCGCCCGCGCCGGCGGCTGCCGTTTCGAGCAGACCGAGCGCCTCGTCGCGCGACTGCTGGCGCGTCAGGCGCGCCTCGGCGAAGTAGCCAGAGACCGTCTCGCTTTTGAGCTCCTCCTCGGCGAGCGCGGCGGTATAGCCGTTTTCCGCTTCCGCGGCGGCGAGGTCCTCCGCCTGCACCATTGCCGGGTCCGCCTCCCCGGCGCGCTTATTGTAGGTCCAGTTCAGGTAGACCGCCGCGCAGACAAAGAGCAGCACAGCCGCCATCACGATGTTCCGTTTGAGATTTTTCTTCACTTTCGATAGCCTCCCGCATCATTTTTTACTTCATTTTCATCACCGTGATCTTATCGCTGCCCAGCCCGGTGTAAGCCGAGACCGCGTTTGTCACCGCAAGGCGCACCTGAGCGTTATCCGCCCCGGCGCAGACCACAACCGCCCCCCTTTCCGAAAGCAGCACCGCCGCGTCGCCGACGCCGTCGATGCGCGAAAGCAGCGCCGCGAGGCGGCTGCTCTCCGTATCGAGCGGGATGCCGCTCGCCTCCAGCGGCGCACCGGCGCCTGCCGCAGCTTCGTCCGTTCCCGATGCGCGCGGCAGCAGCAGGAGCACGAGACCGAGCACCAGCACGGCGAGCACATATCTGTTCTTCGCGAGCGCCTTTGCCGCCGCGCCGAGATCAAGCGTTTTCATCGATCCACCTTATCTCCTCCCGTGCAATGCCGAGCTCCGCCTCGATCGCCGCGGCGAGCGGGGCGCTGTAAAGCCCGCAAACCTCCGCCGCGACCGGGACCCAGACGCCCTCCGTCGTCCAGCGGACAGAGACCGACGCGCCGTTGACGGCGGCGCCGAGCGCCGCGGCTTTGTCCAATATATATGCGCCGTACTCCGCCTCTATGACCGGGCGACTCATCTCGCCGCCGAGCGATTCGCCCTCCGCCGCGATCGCCTCGCCCTCGCTGCGCCAGCGTGCGATACTGAGGGCATAGTCCGGCAGCGGAAGCGAGAAAAGCGGGGCGGCGAGCGCCGCCGCCATCACGACGCCGCAGACGACCTTTACGAGCTCCTTCACCGCGCCCCGCGGCGTCAGTGCCGTCGCGATTGCGCAGAAAAGCGCCGCCCCGGTCATGCCGAGCACCCAAGCACGAAGCCACGCAATCACGCCGTCACCACCTTCATCAGAGAAAATACCGCCAGCAGCTCGATGATCGACGCCGCGCCGACGAGACCGAGAACGAGCCCATAGGCATTGCCGATGCCGTCAATGAGCCTGCCGAGCCGCCCCGCGGCGACGACGCCCGCGAGCGCGGCTGCCGCCTTAAAAAGCAGGCAGCGCAGTCCGAGCCGCAGCACCGGCAGCGCAGCCGCCGCGCCCACGGCGAGCGCGCCGAACACGCCGATGCTGCCCCGCAGCACGCCCGCCCCGGCGACGAGCGAATCGGACACGTCCGCGATCGTCCGCCCGACGACGGGGAGCGCCGCGGAGAGCGCCGTGCGCGCGGCTTTGACCGCGGCGGCGTCCGCCTGTCCCGCGACGACGCCCGTGATGCCGAGATACGCCGTGAACGCCAGCACGAGGCCCCGCATCAGGGTCTTCGCGCCCCAGTGCAGCAGGCGCGTTCCCGCGGCAAGCTGGTCCGTGCCGAGCGCCGCTCCGGCGGCGACGGCGGCGGTGTAAGCGCAGATGAGCGGGAAAATGAGGTTTTCCGCGAGCGAGAGCAGCAGGTCCGTGAACATTGCGGCGGCGGCATATTTCGCGGCGGCGGAGCCCACCGCGCCGGAGGCTGCCGCGGCAGCGGTAAGCGTCGGCAGCAGCGCAGCGGAGAGGTCCCGCAGGTCGCCGAGCGCCGATGCGCCGAGGGACACGACGCTCTTCACGTCGCCGACGCAGACCGCCGTCACCGCGAGCGCGCCGCCGAAGCCGACATAATCGAAGCCGCCCGCGGGCGCAAAGCGCGCCCCCACCGCGCTCAGCACCGTCACCGCAAGCACCGCCGCAAGCGGGCGGAGCACCTCGGCAAGCGCGCCGGAGAGCTTTGCGCGCAGATAGCTCCAGAGCCTTCCGAGCCCGGTGTCGAGCTCCGCGTCCGCGGCGTCGATGCCCTCCAGCGCCTCCGCAGCGCTCTCCGGCAGCGCGCGGCGGAGCGCCCCCGTGCCGAGTCCGTCGGCAAGGTCCGCGGCGCGGACCGGGACGGCGAGCAGCAGCGCCAGCAGCGCAAAGCAGAGCGTGCGCTTCACAGCAGCCGCTCCAACAGACCGAGCAGCGTTTCGAGCAGCGGCAGCGAGACGAACATCGCCCCCACCGCCCCGCCGAGCTCCACCGCGCCCGCGAGCGCGCTCTGTCCGCTGTCGCGGCAGAGGTCCGCCGCGGTTTTGGCGAGGATGCCGATGAGCACGCACTTCGTGACCGGCAGGAAATACGCCTCGCCGAGCCCGGAGAGGCTCTTCGCCTTTTCCATCACGGCGAGCACCGGGCGCAGCAGCCCGGTCAGCGCCGCGAGCGAAACGCAGCAGACCGCCGCCGCGAGCGGAACGGCGAGCTCCGGGTTTTTGCGCTTTAAGACAAGGCTCACCGCGCTCGCGAGCAGGGCGCATGCCGCGATCTTGATCAGCGCCTCCATGCATCACAGCCCGAACAGGTCCTTGATCAGCGCAAAGAGGTCGCTGATCTCCCGGACGACGAGGACCAGCACGCAGACGAGCCCCGCGAGCGTCACCATAAGCGCCTGCTCCTCCCGCCCGGAGCGCGAGAGGAGTATGTTCAGCACGGCGACCAGAATCCCCACCGCCGCGATCTTGAAAATGAGGTCAACTTCCATTCGTGTATCTTCCTTCTCCGCAAAGGGCATAGTAATCAAAAAAGAATGACAGCCGCCATCGCGCCGAGCGAAGCGCCGAGTCCGGCGAAGCTCCGCCCGCGGGCGGCGACAAAGCGCTCAAGCTCCTCCGCGTCGGCGGCGAGGCGCAGCCGCACCGCCTCGATCTCCGCCGCCTGCCGCGCCGCGTCATAGCGCCCGACGGCGGCGGAGAGGGACGCGAGTGCTTCCCGGTCGCCCTCCGGCAGCGGCATCGAGCGCGCGGCGCGCGCCCAGAGCGTGTCCATCGCCTCCGTGCCGAAGGCGGCGGAGAGCAGCTCGAAAAACGGGCGGTCCCGCAGACGCTCAAAGATCTGAGGCAGCAGCGCCCGGCGCGCCGTGAGCTCCGCCGCCATGACGCCGAGGTCCGCCGCGAGAGAGCGCAATAGCCGCGCCGTCCGGCGCTTTTCCGCGCACTGCTGCCAGCCGAGCAGCCCGCCCGCCGCGGCGAGCAGCAGCCCGCCGAGCATTTTCAGTCCCGCCGCCGTCACAGCCTGTCCACCCGATAATGCCGCCGCCCCGCCTCGGCGCGGATCGTCACGGCGCTCTCAAACGCGCCGAGCGCGAGGAGCTCCCGCAGCGGCGCGCGCCGCGCAAGGTCCGAGGGCGAGGCGGCGTGGACCGTCGCGAGCACGCGGACGCCGCAGCCGGTGAGCTGCTCCACCGCCGCGGCGTCCGCGGCAAGGCTGATCTCGTCCATCGCGATGGTCCCGCAGTTCATGCCGCGCAGCAGCATCATCGCCGCCTCCGCCTTCGGCGCGCCGGAGAGCACGTCCGTGCTGCGCCCAAGGTCGAATTGCAGCTCGCCGTTCCACATGCCGCCGAGCTCGCCGCGCTCGTCCGCAACGCCGACGCGCTCGCCGCCGTCGGAGAGACAGCGGATCAGGTCGCGCAGCAGCGTCGTCTTCCCGCAGCCGGGCGGGGAGAGCAGCAGCACCCCGCCGCTGCCCAGCCGGGGCAAAACCTCCGCCGCCGCGCCGCGCACCGCGCGCGGGATGCGGATCGCGAGGGAGGACACCTCCCGCAGCCCCAAAACGCCGCCCTCCGCCGAAAATGCGCCGCAGACGCCGACGCGCACGCCGCCCCGCGCCGTCAGATAGCCGCGGCGAAGCGCGTCCCCCGCCGCGTGCATTGAGGCGTCGGACGATAGTTCGAGCACAGCGAGCAGCGCCCGCTCGTCCACCTTCTCCGCGCCAAGCTCCCGCTCGCGCCCGGCGGCGAGCAGCGTCGGGCTCCGCCCGCGCCGCAGGCGAAATTCCTCTGCCGTCCGCCGCATCGGCGCAGGCAGCGCAGCCGCCTCGGCGCGCAGATGCTCCGGCAGCAGTCCCGCCGCCCGGTCAAATCCGTCCTCCGTCATAAGTGCATCACCTCTTGTCCCATTTATATGCCGCGCCCGGCGGCTTAGAACCGGGTGCAG
>CALJDB010000154.1 GCA_938023775.1 uncultured Clostridia bacterium | reverse complement strand
GCTCACGAACGCCGGCTTCGTCGTCAACACGGACAACATCGACGATTTCGAGGAGATCTTCAAGACCAAGGCGGAGCCCTTCCAGAAGGAGACCATCCAGACCCTGCTCTGGCGCTATAACAATAACGTCACTTACGCGGACTTCGAGAAGTTCGTGAACGAGCAGCTCCAGCTCGAGAACATCATCGAGGCTTGGAAATAAGCTGAGAGAGACACACTAAGACCCGGCACAAGAACAAATTTCTGGGGACCGCGGCGATTTTGAAAAGTCCCGCGGTCCCCGCGCTTTATTTGTTCCGCCTTCTTCCAAAGGAGTGAGGTTATTGGAAAAAACAAAGAAAAAACGTAGTATGGAGACCGTCACCGGCGCGCGCTCGTGGCTCTCGCTCGCGATCTTGGTCGCGGCGATGGTCGTCGTCGGCGTGATCGTCAATTTCTGCGTCGGCGGAAGATTCCTGACGGGGAAAAACATCGAGATCATCCTCTCCAACAGCGTTTACCCGACCTTTATCGCGTGGAGCCTTTGCTTCCTCTTCGCCTGCGGCTACACGGACATGTCCATGGGCGGCGTGCTCGTCGTCGGCTCCTTCGCGGTCTGCGCCTTCGGAAATGCGTGGGGCTACCCCGGCGTCATCCTCGGCGGGCTGCTCGTCGGAACGTTGCTGGTGTTCATCAACTTCGGCATTTTCGTCGTGACGCGCATCCCCTCGTGGATCGCGAGCATCAGCCTCGCGCTCATCTATGAGGCGGTCAGCGTGTTCACGCGCAACTGGCGCGTGACGAAGCCCTATGTGGACACGGAGCTGCTGCGGTCTTACCGCGCGCTCGGCGAGTGGCCTTGGAACATCATCCTGCTTGTCGTGGGCTTCCTTGTCGTCTACTTCGTCTATAACCGCACCGCCATCGGGCTCAACATCCGCGCCGTCGGCGGCAGCACGGGCGTCGCCCGCGCGATGGGCATCAGCATCCCGAAGACCATCCTCGGCGTCGGGCTCATCTGCGGCGTGCTCGTCGGCGCGGCGTGCATCGTGCAGGAGAGCTATAACGGCAAGACCTTCGCCACCACAGGGCTCACGAGCATCCAGATGATTTTCAAGCCCCTCGCCATCGCGCTGCTGGCGCAGATATTGCAGAAGCGCATCAACATCATCGTCGCGGTGCCGTTCTGCTCGATCATCATTTACGCGGTGTTCAACATCATGACGTTCTTCGGCGTCCCCTCCGGAACGCTTCAGGACGTGTTCCTCTGCGTGTTTGTCATCGTGTTCGGCGTCGCGGGCCAGCGCGGAACAAAGGAGGTCGTGAAATGAACGAAAAACGTGACGTTGTGTTCACCATCCGCGGCCTGAACAAGTATTTCGGACCCACCCACGCGAACAAAAACGTCGATTTTGAGCTCTGCCGCGGCGAGATCCGCGGGCTTATCGGCGAAAACGGCTCCGGAAAATCGACGCTCATCTCCCAGATCGCGGGCATTTACCCGCCCGACACCGGCGAGATGCGCATCGGCGGCGAGCTTTACGCCCCCGCGAGCCCGCTGGACGCCTATGACCGCAAAATCTCCATGGTGCTTCAGGAGCTCGGCGTTGTCGGAACGCTGCCGGTCGGCGTGAACGTCTTTCTGGGGCGCACGAAGCAGTTTACCAAGGGCGGCGTCGTGGACTTAAAGGCGCTGAACCGCGCGGCGGAGGCGGTGTTTGAAAAATGGGACCTGCCCATGCCGCCGCTGAACGCGAGCCCCGGCACGATGCTCATCGAGTCGCGCAAGATGGTGGAGCTCGCCCGCGCGCTCTCGCTCGAGCCGAATATCCTGCTGCTCGACGAGGTGACGCAGTCGCTCTCGATGAATAACCGCGAAAAGCTCTACGCCCTGCTCCGCCGCCTCAAGGCGGAGGACCGCAGCGCCATCGTCATCACCCACGACGTGGAGGAGATGCTCCGTATCACGGACACCGTCACCGTCCTGCGCGACGGCGAGGTCGTAGGCACGGTCTCCTCCGCGGAGACGACGCCGGACGAGATCAAGCGCATGATGGTCGGCAGAGAGATGCGCGGCGACTATTACCGCTCCGACCGCGCGCCCGACTTTTCCGACGCCGTCGCCCTGACGGCGGACGATCTCTGCGTCGACGGCGAGCTGGAGCATGTGAGCTTCGAGGTCCACGCGGGCGAGATTCTGGGCTTCTGCGGACTCTCCGACTCCGGCATCCACGCAGTCGGCAAGGCGCTCTATGGGTTAAGCCGCTTAAAGCAGGGCGCGGTCCGCCTCGCGGACGGAACGGAGATCAAAACGCCGATGCAGGCGCTCGCAAGCGCGATGGGCTATGTGCCGAAAGACCGCGACGCCGAGGCGATGATGATCGAGGACTCCGTGCGGGAAAACTTCTGCATGCCCTCCCTCGGCGAGCTGACCGGCGCGCTCGGCTGCGTGCCGCCCGCGGCGATGAAAAAGCTTGCGGAGGAGATGGTGGAGCGCCTCAGCGTAAAGTGTACGGACATTTTCCAGCCCGTCAGCGCCCTCTCCGGCGGCAACAAGCAGAAGATCAACCTCGGCCGCTGGCTCGCAAAGGATCTGCGCGTGCTGATCCTCGACTGCCCCACCCGCGGCGTCGACGTCGGCGTCAAGGCGTATATTTACGCGCTGATGAAGGAAGCGAAGAAGAAAAACATCGCCATGGTGCTCATCTCCGACGAGCTGACGGAGGTGCTCGGCATGGCGGACCGCCTCGTGGTCATGAAGGACGGGCGCATCACGCGCACGATCGACCGCGGCGGCGCGTTTACGGAACAGGCGATCATTGAGGTGATGATATGAAGAAAAAATTCAGCCGTCTGCGCCGCCTGAAGCTGCAGGATCTGGTGCCCTTCATCGCGTTCATCGCGATCTTCCTGTTCTTTACCTTTGCAAGCTATAACGAGCGCACCGGCGTTTTTATGATGCTGACGGCGCGCAACCTCAGCACGATTCTGGACCAAACGATGATCACGCTCGTCGTCGCCTGCGGAACGCTCTTTGTCGTGGCGCAGGGCAGCACGGACCTGTCCGTCGGCGTCAATCTGGCGCTCGCTGGCGTCATCGGGTCCTATGTCGCCTCCGTCACCGGCATCGCGTGGCTGATGATCCCCGTGGCGCTCGCCGTCGGCGCGCTGATGGGCTGGCTGAACGGCTTCCTCGTCGCGCGCTGCAAGGTCTCCAGCTTTATGGTGACGCTCGCGATGCTCATCGGCGTGCGCGGACTTGTGAACTATCTTCAGGTGTTCACGGGCGTCCAGCGTCTGCCGGATTCGCTCGCGTTTCTGAACAGCAGCGCCTTCAAGGTGCCGGTCTTCCTCGTCATCCTCGCGGTCTCGGCTTATGTCTTCGAGTTCACAAAGCTCGGACGCTACAGCCGCGCCATCGGCGAGAACGAGACGACCGCGCGCTTCATCGGCATTCCGGTCCGCCGGGTGAAAACGCTGGCGTTCGTGCTCTCCGGTCTGATGGCTGGCGTCGGCGCGCTGTTTTATATCTCCACCGTCGGCGCGACCAGCAACCAGATGGGTGTGTTTCTGGAGATCCGCGTCGTCATGGCGATCTTCCTCGGCGGCGTGCTCGTGACGGGCGGCTCCTCGGCGAAGTTCTATAAGCTGCTGCTCGGCTCGTTCTCCATCCAGATCATCATCAGCGGACTTGCCCTGATGGGCAAGTCGGACAGCCACATCGCCCAGACCGTCGAGGGCGTGCTGCTCATCCTCATCCTCTTCGTCAGCATCCTCGCCGGAAGGCGGAAGCAGAAGGAGCCGGAGGAGGAAGATGCCGCGGCGCCGAAGGCGTCGGGGAAGGTGGAGTATCCCGAATAAAAGCAGTGATCCCGCCCGGTGGGTTCCGGGCGGGATCTTTTTTTGGGGGGGTTCAGTATTGAATGCGCCTTGCGGCGCAATCGGTTTTAAAAAATCAATGCCGCGCAGCGGCACCCTTTAAAGGCTCCCCTGCGCAAGGGGAGCTGGCGCGCGAAGCGCGACTGAGGGGTTGTTACCGAGCTTCCGAAAACACCAAGCTTGGCTATTCCGGAAGCTTACAACCCTCCAGTCAGCCTTCGGCTGACAGCCTCCCTTGCACAGGGAGGCCTTTAAATTGAGCGGCTTCGCCGCAATGATAATACTTTTTTGACGCCCTTGGCTCTCCCAGAGGGAGAGCCAAGGGCGCAGGTGCGCCGGGGGGCGTTTTTTGGACTTCGAAAACCACATAATATCACAAAATGCGGGACTGTTTTCAGGCAGCCCCGCATTTCGCGAAAAAAGAGAGAGGTGTATGGAAAAGAAACTTATCAGATTTAGTAGAGCCGGTTCAGGTCCTGAAGCTCAACCTCCACGGTGAACTCCTCCCCGTCACGCCATAGCGTGAGGCTCAGCTTGTCGCCGATGCTGTGGGCATTGCGGATGGCGAGCACATCGTCCGTTGCGCTGACGGGCTGACCGTCCACGGCGGTGAGCACGTCGCCCACCTGCACGCCCTTGGCTTCCGCGTCGCTCCCGGCGGATACGGCGGAGACATAGAGCCCGTCGGGGAGCTCATAGCGCTCGCGCAGCGCGTCCGTGATGGCGCCGACCGTGATCCCGATGCCGGGACGCCCGGCGACCTCGCCGTTTGCAAGGAGCTGGTCCGCGACCGCCTTGACCGTGGCGGAGGGGATCGCAAAGCCGAGACCCTCGACCGCGACGGAGCTGCTGCCGGACATCTTCATATTCGTGATGCCGACGACCTGCCCGTACATGTTGAAAAGCGGTCCGCCGCTGTTGCCCTGATTTAAGGCGGCTGTGGTCTGGATGAGCGTCATCGTTCTGCCGTTCACGCTGATGCTGCGGCTGATGGCGGAGACGATTCCGTCCGTCATCGTGCCGGAGAGCTGGTCGCTGAGCGGGTTGCCGATGGCGACGACGCCGTCGCCCACGGTGAGCTCGTCGCTGCTGCCGAACACCGCGGCGGGAAGTCCGTCCGCGTCGATCTTGAGCAGGGCGATATCGGTCTGGGTGTCCTCGCCGACGAGCAGGGCGCCATGCTCCGTGCCGTCCGCCAAGACGACCGCGGCGCGCGTTGCGCCGTCGATGACGTGCTCGTTCGTGAGGATATAGCCGTCGGCGCGCATCACGATCCCGGTGCCCCACGAGTAGCCGAGCTGCCCGTCTTTGTAGGCGCGGATGCCGACCACACTGGAGACGCAGCTGCGGTAAAGCTGTTGTAAGCTGAGCTCCGGGAGACCCGCGGCGCTCTGAAGCTCCAAGCTGAGCTCCGGCGCGGTGTCCGCCCGATCGAGCGAGCTGCCGGAATAAGACGCCGACTGGCTCTGGTAATAGTCCTCAAAGAAGCTGCGGAAATCGTCGGGAAGCTCGTCCTCCGTCTTGGGTGCGTCGCTCTGCACGGGAGTGACGACCCGGAACGTCCAGTTCACGCTGCGGACCCCGCCGTAAACCGCGGCGAGCAGCACGAGCGCTCCACAGATGCAGAGCATCGTGATCTTCAGCCCGCGGCGGGCGCGCGGCTTTTTCGCCTTGCCCGTCTGCGGCGCAGCGCCCTGGTCATACCACGCGCTGTGCGGATAGCGGTCGTCCATTTTTTCGCTTCCTCCCTGAGGTCAAGTGTAGAATAACAGATATTTATGGGAAATCTGTGAATTGCTCGTGAAGCTTTTGTGAATAAAAAGCCTCATTTTTGTTTCAGCGTCAGCGAGAAGGTGAATTCCGTCACCCCGTCGCGGCTTGTGACGACGATGTCCTCGCCGTGGTTGTTGAGGATGGTCTTCACGATGTAAAGCCCGAGCCCGTAGCCGTCGCGGTCGGCGGAACGGGACTTGTCCGCCTTGTGGAAGCGGTCGAAGAGCAGCGGCAGCTCCTCCGGCGGGATCGTGGGCCCGTGGTTGCGCACGGAGACGTAAGCCCGCTCGCCCTGCTTGAAAAGCGAGACGCCGAGCTCGCTCGACGGGTCCGCGAATTTCACCGCGTTTTCCAGCAGATTATAGATGACCTGCGTGATGGCGTCCGCGTCGCCGCAGACCAAGATCGGGTCCTCCGGCAGCAGCGCGGCGACCTCGAGATGCTTGGCGTTTATCTTGCTCTCAAAGAGCACGAGCGTCTGGGCGAGCGCGTCCGTGATGTCGAAGCTGCGCTGGCGGAGCGTCTCGACGCCCTCGCTCTGCATGCGGCTGAGGTCGAGCATGCTGCGCACGAGGCGGTTTAGGCGCTTCGTCTCGCTCGAAATGGTCCGGAGATATTTTTTCTCCTGCTCCGGCGGGATGGTGCCGTCCAGAATGCCGTCGGCGAAGCCGGAGATCGTCGTCATCGGGGTCTTCAGCTCGTGGGCGACGTTCGCGACGAACTCTCTGCGCCGCCGCTCGCTCTGCTCGAGCGCCTCCGCCATCTGATTGAACGACGCCGCGAGCGTGCCGAGCTCATCGTCGCGGTCGGCGGTGACGCGGGCGGAAAAGTCTCCATGCGCGAACTTGACCGCCGCGGCGGACATGTCGTTGATGGGCCGCGCACGGTATTTGGAGAGCACGTAGCTCAAAATGAGCACGATCACCATGATCGTGAAGGACACGATGAGAAAGGCGTCGAGCAGCTTCTGCCAGACCTGCGTGACGTTCGTGTAGGTCGAGGCGGCGAAGGCGTAAGCCAGAATGCGGCCAGTCGAGCTTGTGACGGGGAGCGCCGCGGCGTAGCGCGGCTCGTCATAGAGCCCGCCGAGGGTTGTCACACCGCTGAAGCGCTGGTCGCTTTCGAGGCTCAGGCGGATGTTCTCCGGCACCTGAACGCCGAGGTGGACGCAGCGCGGCGCGCGCTCGGCGCAGATCATGATGGTGCCGTCCGTCGTGGTGATGAAGCAGTGATTGCCCGTGCTGCTCGCGATGGCGCTCATCGCGATGCGGAAGCTCCAGTCGTCGAGCTCGCCGTCCTGCACATAGGCGCTCGCGAGGCGGCTGAGCTCCTCGGCGTTGCTCTCGATGGTCGTCTGGCGCTCGCGGAGCGTGTAGTTCCTGCCGACGAGCACGAAGGCGGCACCGAGCATGATGAACGCCAGCATCGTCAGCGCCGCGGCGGCGACGAAATTTTTAAAGTAAAAGCTGCGCAAGCGTCATCATCCCTCGCTGAGCTCAAATTTATAGCCGACGCCCCACACGGTCTTGACGGACCACTTGTCGGAAACGCCCTCCAGCTTTTCGCGCAGGCGCTTGACGTGGACGTCAATGGTGCGGCTGTCGCCGTAATACTCAAAGCCCCACACCTCGTCCAGCAGCTGGTCGCGGGTGTACACGCGGTTGGGGTGGGAAGCCAGACAGTTGAGCAGTTCCAGCTCCTTGGGAGGAGCTTCCACCACCTTGCCCTTGACCCGCAGCTCGTAGCTGTTCATATCCAGCCGCAGGTTGTCGAACTCGATGACGCCCTCGGTACTCTCGGCGGCAGCGGAGGTAGTCTGGCAGCGGCGCAGCACCGCCTTGATGCGTGCCACCACCTCTTTTGCGTCAAAGGGCTTGACCATGTAATCGTCTGCGCCCAGCTCCAGACCCAGCACCTTGTCAAAGGTCTCGCCCTTGGCGGTAAGCATCATCACCGGGGTGTTGCCCGCCTTGCGGATGCGGCGGCAGACCTCAAGACCGTCCATGCGGGGCATCATCACGTCCAGCAGCACCATATCCGGCTTGACCGCGTTGAACTTTTCCAGTCCTTCTTCGCCATCGTTTGCCACCGTGACCTGATAGCCCTCCTTGGTCAGGTACAGCCGCAGCAGCTCGCAGATATTGGTATCGTCGTCCACAACGAGGATCTTTTCGTTGGCCATAATGATCTCCTCCCATTTTATCGGATGCCCGCCGGGGGCGGGCAGAGCAGCAAAGTATTCCACTTCTTATTATACGGAAGAGTTATGACAAAATAAAGAAGGATTTGTATGATTTTTTCACAATTCCGGCCCGGCCTTACTCGATCATCAGCCGGATGATCTCATTGTCCGTTTCGCGCATGCCCTCGCGGGCGATGGCGCTGACGGCGCGGATGGTGTTTTCCACACCCTTGACGACAATGCCGTCGCCGCCGTAGAACTGGCTGTCGTGGCGGTACATCTGCATGCCGAGCAGTCCGGCCTCCACCGCCGAGGCGATTTTCGCCGCGCAGCTGGCCTTTGCGCCGTCGCAGAGCATGCCCGAGTTGATGGCAAGCGCGTTGACGACCGTGTGCGCGATTTCGTCGTACCGCCCGCCGTAAAGCCAGCAGATGCCGGCGCCCGCGCCGGCGCCCGCGCTTGTTGCACCGCAGTAGGCGGACAGGCTGCCGATGCCGGTTTTCAGATGGATGGTG
Source organism: uncultured Clostridia bacterium (assembly GCA_938023775.1). Classification (GTDB taxonomy): domain Bacteria; phylum Bacillota; class Clostridia; order Oscillospirales; family Oscillospiraceae; genus SVKR01. Next base: position 851 of record CALJDB010000154.1, on the reverse strand, counting down.
ACCAGATTGGACACGACCAGCGCGCGGTAGAGCAGCTCCTCCGGCACGCCGAGCTCGCGCGCGTAGACGATCACGGGGAGCGAGGCGGTCATGCCCTGATTGCCGCTGCCGGAGTTGATGACGACCGGAAGCTCACAGCCGTTCATCCGTGCGTCCGAGCCGGCTGCGGCCCACGCCTTGGCGCGGTTCTGGACGCTCCCGCCGTAGGATTCCAGCAGAATTTTCCCGATGGCCGCGCCGTATTTTCCCGTCAGACCCGCCTCGGCGATGGCGGTGTTGTACGCGATCTGCCGCGCGATGGGCGCGCGCACGTCGTCCAGCCGGACCTCCTCCGCAAACGCGATGATGTCGCGGATGTTCAGAAGCCTCCGGTTCTCCGGCGGCTGAACGGCCTCGTCCGAGTAGGGCTTTTCCAGCAGCACCCCGCCGTTTCGCTCGATGCGCACGACGTTTGTGTGGCTGCCGACAATGTGGACGTGCGCCGAGTCCGCGCCGTCGTACACCGTGACCTGAAGATCAAACGGACACCGCAGCGGCGAGCGGCTGATCCGGATGTCGGCGCTTTGCAGATAGGCGTCCAGCCCGCGCAGCTGCGCTTCCGTGACGCCGGCCAGCACCTCAAGCTTTGCCTCCGCGTCGCCGCAGTACACGCCCGCCGCGACCGCGGCGCCCAGTCCCTTGCGCCCGCCGGTGTGCGGCACAATGACGCTCTTGACATTTTTGATGATGTTCCCGCTGACGCACAGTTCGATGCGCGCCGGCGTCCGGCCCAACGTCCGGCGCGCCAGCGCGCCGGCATAGGCGACGGCAATCGGCTCGGTGCAGCCCATCGCGGGCACAAGCTCCTCGTG
>CALJDB010000153.1 GCA_938023775.1 uncultured Clostridia bacterium | reverse complement strand
GATCTCCGTCATTTTTGACACTGATCTCGTTACGTCACACGAATCACGCGCATTCCTCCACAAACGCCTCCAGTGCGGCGCGGAGCTTGGGGTAGCGGACGACAAAATGGATCGCGGGGGCGTTGCTTTTGGAGACCATCGCCCATTTTCCGGCGTGGACGGCGATGGAGATGTTGCGGAGGCTTGCGGCGCTCTCGCGGACGGTGTAGCCGGGGTGGGACGCGGCAAAGTCGTGCGCGTCGGCGCAGTGGCGGGCGTATTCCTCCGGCGTATAGCGGAGGTCGCGGTCAAAAAACAGCGCCGCGAGCGGCAGGGAGGGCGGGTAGGTCTCAAAATCCTCCTCCGCCGGCGCGGGGAAGGCATCCGCCACCGGGTTGTGCGCCAGCACGGTCTCCAGCCGGGCGCGCTGCGCCGCGGCGTGGTCTGAGATCAGCCGCTGCTCCGCCTCCGGCAGACTTCGCGCAGCCAAAAAGTCACGCAGCGTCTCCTCCCGCAGCACGGCGGGCGGCGGGGCGGCGAGCAGACGGCGGCGTTCGCCGGGGACACGGGCGTCCGCCAGCAGAAAGGCGCGCAGCGCCGCCGCGTGCTCGGCACGGTAAATATCCATGAGCGGCAGCGCCTTCCGGCGGATGGCATCCGCGCGGCTGCGGTAATAGCGCAGTGCCTCGCCGCCCTTGACGAGCTCATAGCGCCCCCGCGCGTGCGCGCCCGCGATGCACTCGCCGGAGAGCGCCGCCGCGCCGGAGACGTTCAGAAAATGGCAGTAGACATTGTTCTGCACGCCGCGGAGATAGAAAGGAGAGATCTGCCCCGTCATATAAAGCGGGATCCAGCCCTCCAGTCCGAGCATCAGCTCGCCGAAGGGACGGTCGAGGTTGTGGACCACGTCCAGATGCAGCCCCTTTTTCAGCATCAGCGCCATACCGAGCATATACTTGCGCTTGAAATCCGCGTCCTCTGCCATGTCGTCCATCGGCATGTCCGAGCAGAGAAACACCGGCGTGTCCGCGCGGCTCAGCACCGTCGCCTTCAGGAAGTCAAGCTCCCCGGCGCGCATCTGCTCCAGCCCGTAATAGGTCCGCGCGATGGGCAGCTGAAACGGCGCGGCGGGAACGCGCAGAGAGTCGAAATGCGTGGAGCGGATGTATTCGTTCAGGTCAAATTCGTCCAGCTTCCGGAGGAAGGACTCCACGCCGCCGTCCCGCGCCCCGGCGCTGCCGCCGAGCCACGCGGCGAGCGCGGGGCGAAGCTCTGCATCCGGCTCCGCGCCGATGAGCTCGGCGAGAGCCGCGCGCTCCGCGCCGGTCTCGCAGCGGCGCGAGACAAAGCCCGCGACCGCGGCGATGAAGCGATCCGGCTCCGCCGGACGCCGCGCGCCGCTGCGGATGCGGGAGAGATAGGACGCATCGTAATTCGTGCCGCGCGCAAGCTCGGAGAGGCTCAGTCCCACCGCGCTCAGCAGGGCGCCGAAGTTGGCGCGGAAATGCTCGAAATCGAGCTCCTCAGCCGGGAAGCAGGCGGCGATATCCGCCGCCGCAGCCGCCTCCGTGAGCGCGACGCCGCGCTCGGCGGCGAGCCGGGCGACGCCTGCGGCTATTTTGGCGCGCTCGCTCTCGCTCTCCGGGCTCCGCTCGCCGCTGCGGTAGCGGCTCACCGTCGCGGCGGAGAGCCCGCTCGCCTCGGCAAGCTCGCGCCCGGAGCAGCCGAGGCGAGCGATATAGTCGTTCAGCAGTTCGGAAAACATCGGGTCAAAGCCTCCAAGGTAAGGGTTGAGCGTGCCAAAATAGCTATGAAGGCACGGTCAGACTTCGATTTGAAAGGCCTCCCTGTGTAAGGGAGGCTGTCAGCCGAAGGCTGACTGGAGGGTTGTAAGTTTCTGTAATAGCCATGCTTGGCGTTTTCGCAAGCCCGGTAACAACCCCTCAGGCGCTGCGCGCCAGCTCCCCTTGCACAGGGGAGCCTTTAAAACCGCGACACAAGCACTTCTTGACAAGCTGAAGGTTTTTCTCCATTATAAGCCCTCCCGCCGAAAAGTAAAGCGATTTCCGCGCTGTCCGTGACAAACCGGAAATGCCGGGTGCGGAAGCAGGTCGCCTCCAGTATAATCAGAGCGGGGAGCTGTCACCAAATTTACGCGCTCTCCGGAAAGCGAGGATCGAATATGAAGAAACGTTTCCTGGGCGCCCTGCTCGCGCTCTGCATGTGCCTGACCCTGCTGCCGGGGACGGCGCGGTCGGCCTATGAACCGCCAACAGAGGTCCCTTCGATCTCCGTCAGCGTTCCAACGCCTGTTGCTGACGGTAAATTTGCGGATGCAAAGCCAACGGCGGAGAGCAGCGCGCCCTACTTCGTCGGCAGCAGCCGCTGGACCCGCGTGACCGCCCAGGGCGGCACGGCGGATGCCGATACTGCCTGGAGCGACAGTTTTCAGGCTGACAGCTGGTATCAGCTGAGCATCGAACTACTGCTGGATTACGGCTATGTCTACGCCGACAATGCAGAGGCGCAGGTCCCCGGCGCCGAGATGGTCGAGGTCGAGCGCAGCGGGGACGATACTGTCTATGTCAATGCGTGGTTCAAGGTGGGCGATCCGGCGGCGGCAGCGGAGATCGGCAGCATTTCAATCTCCAATGTGCCGACGGCTCGCATGGAGAAGGTCGCCGATTGGACGAATGCCATCAAGGCAGCGACGATCTCCGATACCTGCAGGATCTCTGATGCGTACCTTTACGCGTGGGACAGTGCGGAGAGCGAATGGAGCATTTGCTATAGCAGTGGCTCCACCGACAGCGGCAAGGTCTACGGCGCGTGGCTGACCATCAACTCCCTGCCGGGCTACACCTTCTCGGATACCGTTTCCGCCAGCGTCAACGGCGATGCGGCCGAGATCACGAAGCAGAGCATGGACAAGGTGGAGATTTTTGTACCCTTTGGCACTGTGACGATCAGCAGTGTCGAGGTGCGCAGCGCCACCTGGCCCATCGACGGAAACCCCATCCGCAAGGACCCGGATAACTTCACCGGCGGCGGCGGTTACGTCGGCTACACACTGGAGTCTGCGCAGTTCCAGATCAAAGATATCAACGGAGACTGGCGGGACCTGCACGACGACGAAACCAAATTCAACAAATACAGCGAATACCGCGTCACTGCCGTGCTGAAGGCACAAAGCTACGCGACCTTTGCAAGCGGCGTCACCGGCGACTTCAACGGCACCATCGGCACGGAGTGCACGGTCAGCGACAGCAACAGGACCTGCATCGTCACCCGCACCTGCGCGGTCTATGAGCCGGTCTATACCTTCCCTGCCGGCGATCCCGGCAGCCAGATCAACGGCGTAACGATCTACCGGGATGATCCCGTGGCGGGAAAAAGCTATGCGGATGACGCATTTTCTCCCGATGGGGAGTCGATCCGACTGTCGGGAGCCACGGAAACCTATGAATGGCATGAGGTCTCCTGCGTAGGCAGCATCCGAAGCCTCAAAAAACTGACGAAGGACGATACCTTTGAGGCGGGCAAGGTCTATTATGCGCTCATGTGGCTGCGCGCGGACGGCAATAATAACAGACGCTTTGACGACGAGTTCACGGTCTCCTTCAAGCAGCGTGACGGCTCGCACATCAACTGCGCCCAGCTCAAGTGTATAACGAACAGCAAACAAACAAAGCAGTATGGCATCTGGTACATCGTGGGCGACGGAACGCAGCAGGAGATCACGCAGGTCGCCATCACCGGACCGGCGTATCAGAATGGGACCGTTGATATCGGCGACCTAACCGCCTTCCATACCAGTGACCCCGTAACCATCAGCAATCCCTATTTTTACTCCTAT
>CALJDB010000152.1 GCA_938023775.1 uncultured Clostridia bacterium | reverse complement strand
TGCGAAAAGCGCCGGCACCGTCTATCTCGCAACCGACCCGGACCGCGAGGGAGAGGCGATCTCGTGGCACTTAAAGGAGCTGCTCGCCATCCCGGAGGACAAGGCAAAGCGCGTCACCTTCAACGAGATCACGAAAAAGGTCGTGACGGAGAGCATCGGCGCGCCGCGCGCCATCGACATGGACCTCGTGGACGCGCAGCAGGCGCGCCGCGTGCTGGACCGTCTCGTGGGCTATAAGCTCTCGCCCATGCTCTGGCACAAGCTGGGGCGACCCCGGCTCTCCGCCGGCCGCGTCCAGTCTGTGGCGACGCGCATGGTCGTCGACCGCGAGCAGGAGATCCGCGCGTTTCAGCCGGAGGAGTACTGGCTCTTGGACGCCGTGCTCCGCCGCCGGGAGCTGGAGGGCTCCTTCACCGCGCGCTACCACGGCGACGGCGACAAAAAGCGCGAGCTGCGCTCGGCTGAGGAGGTCGCCGCCGTGATCGCGGACGTGGAGGGCAAGCCCTTCGAGATCCGGAGCGTGAAGCGCGGAGAAAAGTCCCGCGCGCCCTCGCCTCCGTTCATCACCTCCACGCTCCAGCAGGAGGCGTCCCGGCGGCTCGGTATGACGCCGGTGCGCACCATGTCCATCGCCCAGCAGCTCTATGAGGGCGTGGACATCGAGGGCGTCGGCACCGTCGGTCTCATCACCTATATGCGTACCGACTCGCTCCGCCTCTCCGACGAGGCGCTCGCCGCGGCGGGGAACTATATCGTGAACCACTACGGACCGCAGTTTTATCCCGGCAAGCCCCGCACCTTCAAGACGAAGGCAGGCGCGCAGGACGCGCACGAGGCGATCCGCCCCAGCAACGTTGAGCTGAGCCCGGAGCGCGTGAAGCGCGACCTCACGGGCGAGCAGTACCGCCTTTACCGCCTTATCTGGGGCCGCTTCACCGCGAGCCAGATGGCGAACGCCGTTTACGACAACGTCGTCGTGGACGCCGAGAACGCCGGGCATGTGTTCCGTGCGAACTATTCCGAGCTGAAATTCCCCGGTTACACCGCCGTTTACGAGGAGAGCCGCGAGGAGGAGAGCGAGGAGATCAAAAAGCCGCTGCCGAATCTGCGCGAGGGCGAGCTGACGGACGCCGAAAAATTCACGCAGGAGCAGCGCTTCACCCAGCCGCCCGCCCGCTACACGGAGGCGACGCTCATCCGCGCGCTCGAGGAAAAGGGCATCGGACGCCCCTCCACCTACGCGCCGACCATCAGCACCATCACCTCGCGCGAATACGTCGTGAAGGAGGGGCGCTACTTAAAGCCCACCCCCCTCGGCGAGACGGTCAACACTCTGATGTGCGACTATTTTCAGGACATCGTGGACCTCAAATTCACCGCCCGGATGGAGGACCAGCTCGACGAGATCGAGCACGGCGACAAGCAGTGGAAGGCGGTCATCCGCGAGTTTTACGGCGGCTTTGAAAGCGAGCTGGAAAGCGCGGAAAAGGCGCTCGACGGCGTGCGGATCAAGGTGCCGGACGAGGTCAGCGACGAGACCTGCGACGTCTGCGGCCGCAAGATGGTCGTGAAGACGGGACGCTTCGGGCGCTTCCTCGCCTGCCCCGGTTACCCGGAGTGCACGTTTACAAAGCCCATCGTCGTCGAAATGCCCGGGCGCTGCCCGAAGTGCGGCAGCCGCATTCTAAAGCGCACGAGCCGCAACGGCTACACGTTCTACGCCTGCGAAAAGGGCGCGGACTGCGGCTTTATGACTTGGAACGTCCCGGTCAAGGAAAACTGCCCGAAGTGCGGCAAAACAATGTTCAAGCTCTCCGGCAAGGGACGCAACAAGCCCTTCTGCATCAACGAAGAGTGCGAGGACTTTTTGCCCGAGGACCAGCGCGGCTATAAGAAAAAAGCCAAGCCCGCCGCCGAGCCCGGCGCGGAGAGCGCCGCGGCGGAGGAGACCGCGGAAAAGTCCGCGGAGACCGAAAAGCCCGCCGCAAAGCGCAAGACCGCCGCTTCCGCCGCCGCAGCCAAAAAGCCCGCGGCGAAAAAGCGTACGGCGAAGAAGGCGGGGGAATAAATGGCAGAGAAAAAGGTAACGGTCATCGGCGCGGGGCTCGCCGGGAGCGAGGCGGCGTGGCAGCTGGCAAAGCGCGGAATCGCCGTAAAGCTGCTGGAGATGAAGCCGGATAAAATGACCCCCGCCCACGTCTCGCCCGACTTCGGCGAGCTCGTGTGCTCCAACTCCTTCCGCTCCGACGATCTGACGAACGCCGTCGGACTGCTGAAGGAGGAACTCCGGCGCTTGGGCAGCGTCATCATGCGCGCGGCGGACGCCCACCGCGTTCCCGCCGGCGGCGCGCTCGCCGTGGACCGCGCGGCGTATGCCGCCGCGGTGACGGAGCTGTTGCGCGGGCAGGAGAATATCGAGATCATCCCCGGCGAGGTGACGGAGATCCCGGACGGCGAGGTCGTCATCGCCTCCGGTCCGCTGACGAGCGACGCGCTCGCGGCGCGCATCGCCGCCCTCTGCCCGGACAGCGCCCTGCATTTTTACGACGCAGCCGCGCCGATCGTAACGTTCGAGAGCATCGACATGGACCACGCTTACTTCGCCTCGCGCTACGACAAGGGCACGCCGGATTATGTAAACTGCCCGATGACGCAGGAGGAATACACCGCCTTCTGGCGCGAGCTCATCGCGGCGGAGGAGGCGCCCGTCCACGGCTTTGACGACGGCGGCGTGTTCGAAGGCTGCATGCCTGTGGAGGTCATGGCGCGCCGCGGGGAGGAGACGCTGCGCTTCGGTCCGATGAAGCCCGTCGGCTTGCCCGACCCGCGCACGGGCGAGGAGCCCTACGCCGTCGTGCAGCTGCGCAAGGACAACGCCGACGGCACGCTCTATAACATCGTCGGCTTCCAGACCCATCTGCGCTTTCCGGAGCAGCGGCGCGTGTTCTCCATGATCCCCGCGCTGCGGGAGGCGGAATTTGTGCGCTACGGCGTGATGCACCGCAACACGTTCTTAAACTCCCCGGCGCTGCTCGACCGCTATTACCGCCTGCGGAGCGAGCCGCGCATCTCCTTTGCCGGACAGATGACCGGCGTGGAGGGCTATGTGGAGTCCTGCGCCTCCGGCGCGCTCGTCGGGATCGAAACGGCGCGGCGGCTGCTGGGCGAAAGCCCCGCCGATTTTCCGGCGGAGACCGCCATCGGCGCGCTGGGGCTCTATATCTCCGGTGGCTCCGTGAGCGGCAATTTCCAGCCGATGAACATCAACTTCGGAATCATCGCGCCCCTCGGCGTCCGCGTCCGCGGCAAGCGCAACAAAAACGAAGCCATCTCCCGCCGCGCGCTGGAGACGCTGGAGACCCTGAAAGGAGAGAAAGCAATATGAAGATCATTATCGACGCCATGGGCGGCGACAACGCCCCGGACGCCATCGTCAAAGGCGCGGTAGACGCCCAGCGCGAGTTCGGCGTAGACATCGTGCTCGTCGGCCGCGAGGCGGAGGTGAAGCGCTGCCTTGCCGACTGCGGCGCGGAGGCGGGGGAGCACCTCGCCGTCGTGAACGCCGACGAGGTCATCGACATGCACGACGACCCCAGCATGGCTGTGCGGCAGAAGAAGCAGAGCTCCATGGCGGTGGCGCTCGACCTGCTCCACGCGGGCGAGGGCGACGCCGTGATCTCCGCCGGCAGCACCGGTGCGCTCCTTACGGGTGCGACGCTGAAGGTCAAGCGCATCCGCGGCATCCGCCGCGCGGCGATGGCGCCGGTGCTGCCGAACGGCGGCAAGGGCACCGTGCTCATCGACTGCGGCGCGAACGTGGACTGCACGCCGGAATATCTGCTCCAGTTCGGCTATATGGGCAGCTTTTATTCCAGCAAGGTCCTCGGCGTGGAAAATCCGCGGGTCGGTCTGCTCAGCAACGGCAGCGAGGACACCAAGGGCACCGCGCTCTGCAAGGAGGCACACGCCCTCCTGCGCGAAGCGGGCGAGGCGGGCAGACTGAACTTCATCGGCAACGTTGAGGGCACGGACGTGTTCGCGGGCAAGGCGGACGTCATCGTGGCGGACGGCTTTTCCGGCAACATTATGCTCAAGACCGCGGAGGGCACGATCAAGTTCCTGATGAAGAACATCAAGGGCTGCCTCACCGCGTCGTTTTCCGCGAAGCTCGGCGCGCTGCTCGTGAAGAAAAACCTCGGCAAGCTCAAGAAGATGATGGACGTCAGCGAGGTCGGCGGAACGGCGTTCCTCGGCATCCAGCGCCCCGTCATCAAGGCGCACGGCAGCTCCGACGCCCGCGCTGTGCGCAGCGCCGTCAAGCAGGCCATCGCCTTCGTCCAGTCCGGCTTCACCGCCGAGATCGAGAACAACATCGCCTATATGCGCCTCCGCGGCGAGGAGCAGGACAAATAAGAACATATCTACATTTGGAGGAAACATAAAAATGATTTTCGAAAAGATCAGAGCCATTATCAGCGAGCAGTTCGACGTGGACGAGGACAAGATCACGGAGGACACCAATTTCCTGAGCGATCTGGACGCCGACTCCCTCGACGTTGTGGAGCTCGCGATGAGCATGGAGGAGGCATTCGGCATCCCTGAGATCAGCGAGGATGAGATCAAGGGCGTGCAGACCGTGGGCGACCTCGTCGCGTATGTGACGAGCGTGCTGGGCTGAGGCGACATGGACGCACTTCAGGAAAAGCTGCGCTACCGCTTCCGGGACGAGAGCCTGCTCCGCACCGCGCTGACCCACTCGTCTTATGCGAACGAGCACCGCTGCGCGAGCAACGAGCGGCTTGAGTTCGTGGGCGACAGCGTGCTCGGCTTCGTCACGGCGACATGGCTTTACCGCAATTACCCCGCGCTGCCGGAGGGCAAGATGACCCGCCTGCGCGCGGAGCTCGTCTGTGAGCAGAGCCTCTGGGAGACGGCGGACGAGCTTGGCTTTGGCGGGTATCTGCGCCTCGGCAGGGGAGAGGAGCTCTCCGGCGGCCGCACGCGCCACTCCATTCTCGCCGACTGCGTGGAGGCGGTCATCGCCGCCATGTATCTCGACGGCGGCATGGAGCCTGCCAAGGCGTTTATCAACACCCACATTCTCTCACGCCTTGCGGACGGAACGCCGCTCGTTCAGGACTACAAGACCGAGCTTCAGGAGCTCGTGCAGCAGACGCCGGGACGCAGTGTCAGCTACGTGATGACCGGCGAGAGCGGCCCAGACCATCTCAAGCGTTTCGCCGCCGCCGCGCTCGTCGCGGGCGAGACCGTCGGCACCGGCGAGGGCGGGACGAAAAAAGAAGCCGAACAGATGGCGGCCAAAGCCGCGCTCCGTATGCTTCGGAAATAAAAGGTGCGAATGGGACCCCCAACCGGGGGTCCCATTCGCACTTTATTTCAAAACCTCAAACGTAAACGTATGCCCGCCGCAGCGGGTGCAGCGGACGCGGCTGCCCTTGCCGGCGAGGAAGAGCTTCACGATCTTGCCGGCGCGCAGATAGCGCGTTTCGCTGCCGCAGGCGCGGCAGATGAGTCGGTAGCGGGTCTTTTCGTCGCGGAGGGCGATCTGCTGCTCGCTCGCCGGAACGGTCGCGCGCGGGGCGCAGCCGACGGCGCGGCACATCTCGCGCCAGAGCGCGTCGTGACCGTGGCGCTCGCCGGGGCGCAGCAGCCGGAGCGCGGCGTGGGCGTATTCGTGGCGCACCGTGTCCCAGAAAAGCGCCTCGTCGCCGAAAATGACCGCCGAGAGCACGATACGCGGCGGCGGACCGGGGCAGAAGCAGCCGAGCCGCCTGACCGCGCGCTTCGACACGGAGAGCGTCACGCCGCGCGTGTCCGCCCCGGTCAGCGCATCCAGCCGGTCGTATTCGCGCCGGACCTCCTCAAGTGTGTGCATTTTTTTGACGCCTCCCTTCACCTCGCCAGTATAGCACAAAGCGCGCCGGAGGGGAAGCACCTTGTCGTTTTGCAGAAAAAACCGCGATGCGCAGACCCG
>CALJDB010000151.1 GCA_938023775.1 uncultured Clostridia bacterium | reverse complement strand
TGCGCGGCCGCACGCTCGACGACAGCTTCATCATCCTCGACGAGGCGCAGAACACGAGCCGCGAGCAGATGAAAATGTTCCTGACCCGCATGGGCTTCGGTTCGAAGATGGTCATCACGGGCGATATCACCCAGATCGACCTCCCCGGCGACAAGCCGAGCGGTCTGAAGGAGGCGATGCGCGTGCTCGACGGCATCGAGGATATCGCCATCTGCCGCCTGACGAGCGCGGACGTCGTGCGCCACGTGCTCGTCCAGCGCATCATCGAGGCGTATGAGAAAAACGCCCAGCGCGCGGAAAAGGCGCCGAAAACCGCGCCGAAGCGCTTTACCTACACGAAAAGGAAGTGACGGGAATGCACACCATCACCGTTTACCGCGAAAAGCGGAGCCTCGGCTTCCCGGAGTCCGCCGCGCTCGTCCGCCGCGCGGCAAAGGCGGCGCTGAAGGCGCAGGGCGTCGCGGACGACTGCATCATCAACGTGATGCTGACGGACGACGCCGGCATTCACGCCATCAACCTCGCCCAGCGCGGCGTGGACGCGCCGACGGACGTGCTGAGCTTTCCGATGAACGAGCTGACCGAGGGCGAATTTGACCCCAGCGTCTGCGAGCGCGACTACGACGCGGACAAGCTGCTGCTCGGCGACATGGTGCTCTCGCTGGAGCGCTGCGCGCGGCAGGCGGAGGAGTATGGTCACAGCTACGCCCGCGAGCTCAGCTACCTGACCGTCCACTCCGTGCTCCATCTCCTCGGCTACGACCACCTCGACGAGGGCGAGCGCAAGCGCCGGATGAGAGCGCGCGAGGACTGTATCATGGAGGCGCTCGGACTATGAAGCGCTCCTTCGGACCCGACGCCGTGCGCGCCGCAGCCGCGGTGGGGGTGCTGAGCGTCCATTTTTATTTGAACAGCGGCTTTTATGAGCTGCCCGTCGCGGGCGGCGTGATGATCGCGTCGACGGCGCTGCGCATGGCGTTTCTGACCGCGGTGCCGATGTTTCTGATGCTGAGCGGCTGGCTCTGCTGCCATCAGACGTGGACCCCGCGCTATTACCTTCGGCTCATCCCTGTGCTGCTGACTTATCTGGTCTGCTCGGCGGGCTGTCTCGTGTTCCGGCGCTTTTATCTGGGGGAGGAGATCGTCTTCCTCGGCGCACTGCGGCGCATTCTGGAGTTTTCCGCCGCGCCGTATAGCTGGTATATCGAGATGTACATCGGGCTTTTCCTGCTCCAGCCGCTGCTGAACGCGGGATTTTCCGCCCTGCCGGAGCGCGGAAAGCTGGCGCTCACGGTCTCGCTTTTCGCGATCACCTCGCTCCCGCTCGTCACGAACAGCGTCTACCATATTCTCCCGGCATGGTGGACGAACTTTTACCCCGTCGCTTACTATATCCTCGGCGCATACCTGCGTGAAAAGCCGCTGCGCTGCCGGAGCGGGTGGCTCTGGCTCGGCTGGCTCGGCGTCGCCGCGGTCCACGCCGCGGTCCAGCGCTGGCTCTATCCCGGCGAGCCGATGGTCATCACGGCGCTCGTTTCCCGCGGGGGACCGGGCGTTTTCGTGGAGTCGCTCTGCCTGTTCTCGCTCCTGATGCGTTCCGACGACGCCCGCGCGCCGCGCGCATGGCAGTGGATCGTCCGCCGCATCGCGGCGCTTTCGCTGCCGATGTATCTGCTGAGCTATATCACGGACCGGCTGCTCTACCCGCGCCTTGCCGCCGCCGTGCCGGACGGTGTGCGCCGCCAGCTGGTCCTGCCGCTCGCCGTGCTGCTGAATCTCGTCGGCTCCGGCGTGCTCGCCCAGCTCTGCGAGTGGCTGACCGCCGGGCTTCAGGCGCTGCTGCCGCAGAAATGGAAATACCACAGCTCCGGGTCAAGCGTTCAAGCCCCGGAAAAACAAAAGAATTGAGGATCACCTGAAATGAACATCGAAAAAACCGCCATGATCACGATCTGCGGTCGGCCGAACGTCGGCAAGAGCACGCTCACGAACGCGCTGCTCGGCGAAAAGATCGCGATCGTCTCCAGCAAGCCGCAGACGACGCGCAGCCGCATCACCGCCATTGTGAACCGCAACGGCTGCCAGCTCGTCATTATGGACACGCCGGGCTTCCACAAAGCGCGCACGCGCCTCGGCGACTACATGGTGAACGTCGTGCGCGAGAGCATCCCGGACGTGGATCTCGTGCTGCTCGTTGTGGAGCCGATCGCGAACGTCGGCGCGCAGGAGGCTGAGCTTCTTGCCGGCATCCGCGCGAGCGGCTGTCCCTGCATTCTCGTCATCAACAAGATCGACACCGTGGAAAAGGAGACGCTCCTCGCCGTCATCGCGGCGTATTCCGCCGAGTTTCAGTTCGACGCTGTGCTGCCCATCTCCGCGATGCGCAAGGACGGCACGGAGGGGCTCCTGCGCGAGATGGAGCGCTATGCCAAGCCCGGTCCCGCGCTTTTCCCGGAGGATATGGACACCGACCAGCCGGACCGCCAGGTCTGCGCCGAGCTCGTGCGCGAGAAGCTGCTGCGCTGCCTCGATAAGGAGATCCCCCACGGCACCGCCGTGGAGGTCACGCGGTTTACGGAGCGCGACGACGGCATCATCGACCTCGACGTCACGATTTTCTGCGAAAAGGCCAGCCACAAGGGCATCATCATCGGCAAGAACGGAGCGATGCTCAAAAAGATCTCCACCGAGGCGCGGCAGGACATCGAGCGCTTCATGGGCACGAAGGTCTACCTCGAGACCTGGGTCAAGGTCAAGGAAAACTGGCGCGATAACATGAACTACATCCGGAGCTTCGGCTACAACGACCAATAAGCCTGCCGGCGGTGCGGTATGACGCCGCGCCGGTTTTCCTGCGAGCGGGAGCGAGCCGCCGCGGTAAGCGGCGTGATCCGGAGCGCAGCGAAGGATCCCGTAGGGCGAATTCACTTCGCCCGTTAAACGGGTGAAAGGGCTCCCGCGCGGCGAAGCCGCGTGGGACAAACT
>CALJDB010000150.1 GCA_938023775.1 uncultured Clostridia bacterium | reverse complement strand
GGAACTTCTTGCCGCCGAGCTCCAGCTCCTTGACCTCCTCCACCGGCGTGTCCGTGTGGATGCTGCAATCCGGCAGCGCCTTCTGGAGCGCTTCGAGCTGGCTTTCCGTGATGCTGATGTCCTTGAGGCTGAGCGTGCGGAGATTCGTGAGACGCTCCAGCGGGCTGAAATCCTGAATGGGGTTGCCGTCCAGATAGAGCGTGCGAAGGCTGGTGAGCGCGCCGAGGGCGCTCACGTCGCGGATGAGGTTTTCCGAGAGGTCCAGCACGGTGAGCTTCGCAAGTCCCGTGAGCGCGGAGACGTCCGTCAGGCCGTTTGCCGAGAGGCTGAGACTTTCCAGCTCCGTCAGCGTGCTGAGGGCGGCGAGGTCGCTCGAACTGAGTCCCTTGCCGTTCAGCGCGGCGCTTGTCGCGTCCGCGGCGAAGCTCTCGCCCCCGACGGAGACCGCGTCGCCCGGTTCGGGCAGGTCCTCGCCCGCCTTGAGCTTTTCGAGCATGCGGTCGATGGCGTCCCCGCCGACGCGGGAGGCGCCGAGATAGAGGACCTGGATCGCCATCTCCGTGTCGCCCTGCGCATAGTAGACGTCCGCCATCAGCAGATACGCTTCCTCCGTCACCTGCTCGTCCATGGCCTTGTCCAGCTCGCGCAGAGCCGTGTCGTAATCGCGGTGCAGGAACGCCTGCTCCGCTGCGTCGTAGTGCTTGTCGTAGCCCTTGCTCCCGCCGCCGAGCGTCAGCAGCAGCACGACCGACAGAACGACGAGCACCGCAGCCGCAATGCCGCCGATCAGGTAAAGCTGTTTTTTCTTAGCGCTGTCCATAAATGATCTCCTTATCGAAAAGGTCCGTTTAAATTATAATCGTTTCGCCCGCGCCGGGGAGCGGATCGACCCGGCGGCGGTACGTTATTATAATACGACGGAGCGGGAAAGTCAAATGTTCCCGTGTTTGCAGAAAGTTTAAAAAGCTGTTCGCCGCCCGAAAAGGGCGGCGGACAGAGCTTTTTTACCAGTCGAAATTCGCGGTGCGGCGCTTGACGGGGAGCCAGATGGCGCTGCGGTAGTCGGGGCTTTTCGGGTCGCCGGAGGAGTAGACCTCGATCGAAACGTCGCCGTTGCGCTCAAACTCGCGGCCCTCGTTCGGGTACCAGCGGTTCCAGACGCGGTCGGTCAGACGCTGGAGCGAGATGGGGAGCGGTCCCTGCGTCTCGAACACGGCGTATTCGCTCTCCGGCAGCTCGTAGAGCTCGAAGCCCTCCGGCACCTCGCCGCCCTCGTAGCGCCCGGCGATGACGTAAGTGAAGCTGCGCCCGTGGTCGATGCAGAGCGCGTACATGCCGATCCGGTTCGCGAGCACGGTGCGCTCCGCCGCCGTCTCCGCCTCGCCGCCCGCCCAGAGCCGCGCGTAGCGCTGATGATAAGCCTCGTCCCAGAACGCCGGGCAAGCCGTATAGCAATCCGCCTGCGCGATCTCCGAGCCGAAGCCGATGAACCGCATTGCGGGCTTTTCCAGATAGCTGATGGTCATAAAAAGGGAATCCTCCTATGGTTTTCTCGCTCTCGATTATACTCGCCCGGCGCGGGGCTTGTCAATGGGGAGCAAAGCTCCGCCTGCGCCATACGCGCAAATACTGCGCCGCTATTTTTGCTCCGGCAACAAAAAGGCATTCTTTCACCAATAAAAAACTGCCACCGAGCGCGCGGCGAATATCTATGATTTTTCGCCGTTTTTCTGCGAAAAGGTCCGGACTTTCGGGCTTTTTCGCTTTTTTTCTCGCGGGGCGCAAACGCTTGGGGCGTGGGCGTTTGCGGGTTGTTTTCGACAGTTTTTGTCGAAATTCGACGCATTGATTCTTTTGCCATGTGCATGCTACTATGCTCTTAGCGCGCTGCTGCGGCAGCGTGAAAAAGAGAAAGGTAGTAGTTGGTAAAATGGACAAAATTCGGGTGTTTTTGGCGGATGCGTCGGAGGATTATCTGACTTACATGCGGGCGGAGCTCGTCTCCGGCGGCTTTGAGGTCGTCGCGACGGCGACGGACGGGCGGGCGGCGCTCGCGAGGCTGCGGGAGCAGGGCGCGGACGTGCTGCTCTGTGACATTCTGCTGCCGGGGCTGGACGGCTTTGCGCTCGCGGAGGCGGCGCGGGACGCCGGGCTCGGCTGCGCGGTCGTGTTTTTGTCGGCGTTTCTGAGCAGCGCGACGGCGCGGCGCGCGGGCGCGGTCGGCGCGGCGGACTATTTGATGAAGCCCTGCGACATTGGGTATCTGCTGCGGCGGCTGCGCGAGGCGGTGGTGGGCGCGAAGCCGCGGCGGGACTGCGCGCCGGAGGTTGCGGCGGCGCTGCGGGCGTTCGGCATTCCGCCCCACCTCACGGGTTACGCCTTCCTCGCCGAGGCGCTGATGCGCGCGGCGGAGGACCGGACGTGGCTGCGCGGCGTCACAAAGGTGCTCTATCCGGGGCTTGCGGAGCAGTTCGCGTCCACGCCGGAGTGCGTCGAGCGCGCGATCCGTGTCGCGGTTGAAAAGGCGTGGATTCCCCGCAACGAGGACCGCCGCAGGGCGTATTTCGGCGACGCCTTCGACAGCTTCGACAAAGCCCCGACCAACGCGAGGTTCTTAGCGATTGTCACGGAGGCCATCGACGAAAAGACGCTGTGGGAGAACTGAGGGCGAAAGGCTCACCTGTGTGCAAGGCACCCCAGTGTGCGCACTGAGGTGCCCTTGCACTTCGGGAGCCTTTAAACCGGCGACCCCACGTAGCAGGCGCAGGAGACCGAGGAAGAGCGGCGGAAGCGGGAAGCTTACAAGGACGTTCCGGGTCTGCGCTGGAAGAGCGTGCCGGAGGCGCGCGTGGACGAGCTGCTTCGCACCGGGCTCGCGGAGCTGGACGGGCAGCAGGGCGTCGGGAACGACGGGGAAGTTGCGGATGCGTGGCAGTATAGTATCAGTGAAATCGTAGATGAAAACGGGAAATCTTACGGTATCGG
>CALJDB010000149.1 GCA_938023775.1 uncultured Clostridia bacterium | reverse complement strand
TGCTTTTGCGGGACGGACCCTTTTTCGCACGTTTATGCGAACAGCGTCAGGTCGATCTTGTCTGGGAAGGCGTAGTTCGGCGGGGTGTAGGGGCTGAGTGAGACGGTGCGGCTCGTGAGGGTCAGGACGGTGTAGGTGTGGGAGACGGTGTCCGCCGCGAGGGTGAACTCGAAGCAGTTACCGTCCCAGTCCTCCACGACGGCGGAGGAGTAATGCACGCCGTCGGCAGAGGTGAAGGTCACGTTCTCAAAGCTCATGCCCCGCGTGCCGTTTGTCTGTACGGACTCCATCAGCTCGGCGGTGAAGCCGGAGCCGCTGTGGTCCTTGATGCGGACCGTCACCATGTTGTTATCGAGCTCGCCGAGCCATTCGCCGTTCAGGACCGCATCCTCCGGCTGGAGCGGCACAAAGGACAGCCCTGCGTATACGACCATGGATTCGGTCGTATAAGCGCCGTTCTCCGGGTAGATGCTGAGCGTGCATTCGCCGTATTTTGCCTCGATGCGGTCGCTCAGCACCTCGCCGCCGATGGCTTTTGCCAGCTCCTCGGGCGTAAACGCGCGCTGTTTGTCCGTCATAAACTGGCGCAGCGGCGCTGCGGCGCCGGTGCTGGGGCGGTCAGTCCCGTCGTCGAAGCGGAAGGCGATCTGACCGAAGCGGACCCCCACGAGGCTGCTCGTGACATAGCCCGTGTCCTCGCGGTAATAGCCGTTGGGGAACAGATTTCTGATCTGGCTGTAGCTGTTGCCGACATAGTAGAGCACGGAGAGGTCCAAAAGCCCGTCCGCCGCCTTGCCGGGGTCGCCGATCACCCTTGCGAGCGCCGCCTTGTCCGCGTCAACGGCGCTTTTTGCCTCCAGTGCGTCCAGCAGCGTTTCGCTGCTGCCCTTCTGCGGGGTGCGGAGGGCGAGATAGCTGGTGTAAACGCAGTCGTCGCGGTAAAACGCGGCGTCGGTCGTGTAAGCCCCCTTGGGGCAGACGCCCAGCTCCGCCGCCTTTTCGTAAGCGGCTGCGTAGGTGAAATCTCCAGCCTTGTCGTTATATCCGAGCGCGCGGAGCAGGAAGGTCAGATACATTTTTGCACTGGCTTTGTCGTCCGGGGAGAAGGTGTCCGCGCCGGTGCCGCTCGTGTAGCCCTTTTCGTAGGCGTAGCTCACGTAGCGGATCGCCCAGTGCCCGGTCATATCGCGGAACGGTGCGGCGCAGTCGGCGGCGAGCGCCGCGTCCTCCTCGCCGAGCAGACGCAGCAGCATCACGATGCACTCCGCGCGCGTCATGCCGTCGCCGAGGCGGTAGCTGGGGGTTCCGTCCGGCGCAATGCCGTCGCCCTGAAACAGGCCGAGCCCGAAGAGCGTGTCCGCGTAGGCGGTGTATTTCGGCGCATACGCCGCGGACGCGCCCGCGATCGGCAGCGCCGTCAGACACAGGATGAGCAGCAGGGATAAGAGCTTCTTTTTCATCTTGTCGTTCCTCTCTTTTGTTCCGCGGCAAAGCGCGAATTTTTGATGAAAAAAGCCCGTCCTGCGGAAGCAAGACGGGCTTTTGGTGCGGGAGAAGGGACTTGAACCCTCACGTCTATGGTGAAACACAGGCACCTCAAGCCTGCCTGTCTACCTATTCCAGCACTCCCGCGTTTTTTGAAGTGCGAGGATTATTATAGCAGATTGTTTCGATTTGTCAAGCCTGTTTTTTGCTCTTTCTCGAAAATTCGCAGGAAAGGGCGAAAATCAGGGTCACGATCACGACGAGCAGGGCGGCGGCGCCGTAGCGCATGGGCAGCAGATAGCGCATGCGGAGATAGGCGTGGTAGCCGAGCAGGGAGGCGAAGGAGACGCAGACCGGCACGAAGCTGAGCCGGGGCAAGACGACCGCGAGCGCGACGGAGAGCACGTCGGCGAGGAAGAAATAGCGGTCGTGCATGTGCGGGAGGAAAAACGGCACGGCGACGCAGATGAGCAGCGTCACGATGAGCAGCGCCTCGCGGCTCAGGCTGCGGCGGCGCAGGAAGCACCAGACGAAGATCAGCGCGAGGAAACCGAAGGCGAAGACGATACCGAGGCGGCTCAGCAGCGCCGTGTCTGCATTGCGGGAGGCGAAGGCGAAGACGGAGGAGGAGTTATAGTTCAGCGCGCTGCCGACGGAGCCCGCCTGATCGAAATAGAGCAGCACCGCGTCCCGCAGGGGGCGCCCGGCGATGACGGCGGGCAGCGCCGTCACGAGGTAAGTAGCGGGGAAGATGGGCAGGTGGTACCAGCGGAGCTTTTTTGCGAAGAGGAAGACCAGAAACACCGGCATGATGAACACCGCCTGAAGCTTGAACGCGAAGCTCAGCGCGATGGCGATCATGGAGCGCACGGGTTTTCCGTCGAGTGCGAAATAGACGCTCCAGACGGCGAAGGCGGCGTAAATGCTGTCGCACTGGCCCCAGTAAGCGCCGTTTAAGATCACAGTGGGGAGCAGGAGCGTCACGAAAAAGGCGGCGAGCGCCGCCGTCACCTCCCGGCGGTAAAGCCGCACGAGGCGCAGTAAGCCCCACGCGAGCAGCAGGTCGAACGCGACGGAGAGCAGCTTGATCAGATAAAGGTCGCGCGCGGGCAGGTAAGAGAAGAAGGCAAGAAAATAAAGATAGGGCAGGTTATAGTTCCCGATGCTGTTTCTCAGCGCGGCGAAGCCGCCGTGGTCGCGGAAATACGTCACCCATACGGTCAGAAAATTCTGATAGTCCAGCGTCTCGTGGTCCATGCAGAGCCCGCGCAGCAGCATGGCGGCGTGCTCGCGGCGGAGCTCCTCGCACAGTGCGTAAAGGCTCCACTTGTCGTTGTGTTCCGTGCGTACGGCTTTCAACGGAATGGGCGCGATACCCGCTTTTTTGTACGCCGCAAGGAACACGTCCAGCATCTCACCCGCAAAGCCGGAGAAAATCAGCACCTCCGGCAGCTTGTAGCCCGCCGGGGCTTTCTGCACGTTCGCGTTCACTTTCTCGCCGCACAGCGTTGCAACTGCGCGGTCACGGTCGGCGTTTGTCAGCCGTCTTGCCGTCAGGTGCAGTTCTCTGCACAGTGCAGAAAGCTGCTTTTCCTTCGCAGTGTCTTCAACATGGTATAAAACAAGAGCCATATGTTTCTCCTTACTCCTCGCACAGCGGGCGGAACAAGTCGCCGCGGCGCTTCATCATGCGGTAACGGAGGATCATCATAATCAGCACCCCAAAGCGTGCCGCAGATTCGATCACGTTCACCGTGAAGATTGCCGTGTCGTTCGCACCGAGCGCCGTGTAGACCGAAACGCCGAAGAACGGCAGAAGCGAGTTGCTCAGCGTCACAAACAGCGTGTAAATGCTGATGATAAGCGCGCGGTTCTTTTTCGGCGTCGCCTGCAAAAGTAGCTGTACCACGCACATGTTCGTCGCACCCTGCGGAATGTTGCCGATGAGCGCCAGAATCATAAAGTACGGCATACGCGCGCTTTGCGG
>CALJDB010000148.1 GCA_938023775.1 uncultured Clostridia bacterium | reverse complement strand
GCCCGGTTTGGAATGGAGGACCGGATCTTGGAGTTCCCGGTTTCGAGCGCGACGGTGGAGCTTGCGGCGGCGGCGCTCGGCGTGGAGGGCGCGCGCATCGCGAAGACGCTCTCGTTCAAGCGCGAGGACGGCTGCATCCTCATCGTCGCCGCGGGCGACGCAAGGATCGACAACCACAAGTTCAAGGAGCTCTTCCACATGAAAGCCAAGATGCTGACGCCGGACGAGGTGCTGGAGCTGGTGGGCCACCCGGTCGGCGGCGTGTGTCCCTTCGGGATCAACGAGGGGATCGACGTTTACCTCGACGAGAGCCTGAAGCGCTTCACCACCGTATTCCCCGCCGTCGGCAGCGGCAACAGCGCCATCGAGCTCACACTCGACGAGCTTTACAGAGTGGCCAATGCCCGCGCGTGGGTGGATGTCTGCCGTCTGCCGGAGGTGACACCGGATGCCTGAGCGGGAGGAATCGCGCCTCGGCACCGCGCCGCTCGGCAAGCTCGTGCTGAGCCTCGCACTGCCGAGCGTGCTCGCACAGCTCGTCAATCTGCTCTACAACATCGTCGACCGCGTTTACGTGGGTCACATTGCGGACACCGGTGCGCTGGCGCTGACGGGGCTCGGTCTCTGCACGCCGCTCATTCTGATCGTCGCCGCCTTCGCCTATTTCGCCGGCTCCGGCGGCGCGCCGCGCGCGGCGATGGAGCTCGGCAGGGGCGACCGCGAAAAGGCGGGGCGCTACCTCGCCCAGAGCTTTCTGCTGATGCTCGTCTCCGCCGCGGTGCTGACGCCGCTGCTGCTCTGGCTGCGCGCGCCGCTGCTGCGCTTTTTCGGCGCGAGCGACGACACGATCGGCTTTGCCGACCGCTATATCCGCATCTATCTCTGCGGCACGGTGTTCGTCCAGCTCGCGCTCGGACTGAACACCTTCATCACCGCGCAGGGACAGGCGAAAACCGCGATGCTCTCCGTCGTCATCGGCGCGGCGGCGAACATCATTTTAGACCCCATCCTTATCTTCCTGTTCGATATGGGCGTGGAGGGCGCGGCGCTCGCGACCGTTATCTCCCAAGCCGTCTCTGCTGCGTGGGTCCTGCGCTTCCTGCTTTCAAAGCGCTCCGTCCTGCCGCTCCGGCTGCGGGATATGAAGCCGGACCTCTCCGTCATCGGCGAGATTGCCTCGCTCGGCGTTTCGCCTTTTATCATGCAGGTGACGGAGTGCCTCATCGCCATCGTGTTCACAAACGGTCTCCAGCACTACGGCGGGGACCTTTATGTCGGGAGCTACACGATCTTGCAGAGCGTGATGCATCTGATGTTCGTTCCCGCAAACGGCTTCACGAACGGCGCACAGCCCATTGTGAGCTATAACTACGGCGCAGGGAACTATGCCCGCGTGAAGCGCTGCTTTCTGCTGATGGTCGCCGCCGCGCTGGGCTACACCGCGCTCTTTTACGCGCTCGTGGCGCTTTTCCCGGCGTTTTTCGCCGCACTTTTCACCTCGGATGCCGCGCTCCGCGCCCTTGCGGCGGAGAAAATGCCGATCTACCTCGCGGGCATGTCCGTTTTCGGGCTGCAAATGAGCGTGCAGAGCTCGTTTCTCGGCATGGGACAGGCAAAGGTCTCGCTGTTCATCGCCTGCCTGCGCAAGGTCATCCTGATGACGCCGCTCGCGCTCATCCTGCCGCTTTTTCTCGATACGGACGGGCTCTATCTCGCCGAGCCCATCGCCGACGGGCTCAGCGCCCTGACGGCGACGGTGCTGTTCGCCGTTTCCGCCCGGCGGCTGCTGCATAAGCCGGACGCCATCGAGCGCCTTCAGGAAACGGGCTACCGCTCCGGAATGGAGACCGGGGAGACGGACGCCTGAGCATGGCACCCAGCGCTCCCCGGCTTTCCACTGGGACCGCCGCGAGAGACCCCCGCGGCAGCCCCTATCTAAAAAAAGCGGCGCCGCTCCATAGCAATCTATGTCGGAAAGCAAGACCGTGACAATAAAAAATCGGAGGAACAAAACTTATGCTGAAGATCGCACCTTCCATTCTCTCTGCGGATTTCTGCCGCCTCGGAAGCGAGTGCGCGGACGCCGTCGCCGGCGGCGCGGACTGGCTGCATGTCGACGTGATGGACGGCATTTTCGTGCCGAACATCTCGATCGGCATTCCCGTGGTCCAGAGCCTGCGCCGCGCGACGGACGCCTTTCTGGACGTCCACCTGATGATCGACCGCCCGCAGCGCTATGTCAAGGCGTTCTGCGACGCGGGGGCGGACCTCGTCGTGTTCCACGTCGAGGCGGCGCAGCCGCAGGACATCGCCGAGGCGCTGCGCACCGTGCTCGACTGCGGCAAAAAGGTTGGGATCGCCGTGAAGCCCAAGACGCCCGGCACCGTGCTGCTGCCTTATCTGGACCTGCTGGACCTCGTGCTCGTCATGACCGTGGAGCCGGGCTTCGGCGGGCAGAAGTTCATGCACGACCAGC
Source organism: uncultured Clostridia bacterium (assembly GCA_938023775.1). GTDB lineage: Bacteria > Bacillota > Clostridia > Oscillospirales > Oscillospiraceae > SVKR01. The sequence goes on along the minus strand of CALJDB010000148.1, from coordinate 2,458 downwards.
TGCCGAAGATCCGCATGCTGCGCGAGATGCTCGATAAGCTGAACCCGGACTGCGACCTTGAGGTCGACGGCGGCATCGACCCTGTGACCGCGCCGCTCGTCAAGGAGGCGGGGGCAAACGTGCTCGTCGCGGGCTCCGCCGTGTTCGGCAAGCCGGACCGCGCCGCCGCCATCCGCGCCATCCGCGAGGCTTGAAGAAGGAGTAAGCAGCTATGGCGTCTTTTTTTCCGCCCAGCTTTGAAACGCTGATCGACCGCTTCGCGGCGCTGCCCGGTATCGGGCGCAAGAGCGCCCAGCGGCTCGCGTTCCACGTGCTCTCCCTGCCGCAGGGCGAGGCGGAGCAGTTCGCGGACGCAATCATGCAGGCGCGGCAGAGCGTCCACACCTGCCCGGTCTGCCAGAATCTCACGGACGGCGAGCTCTGCCCCATCTGCGCGAGCGACCGGCGCGACAAGAGTGTCATCTGTGTCGTCGCCGAGCCGAAGGACGTCGCCAGCATCGAGCGCAGCCGCGAGTTTTCCGGCGTTTACCACGTTCTCCACGGCGTGCTCAGCCCGATGAACCACGTCGGACCGGACGATCTGCGCATCGCAGAGCTCGTCCAGCGCGTCGCCGCCGGCGGCGTCAGCGAGGTCATCATGGCGACGAACCCGGACACCGAGGGCGACACGACCGCGATGTACGTCTCCCGGCTTTTAAAGCCCTTCGACGTGAAGGTGACGCGCCTCGCTTACGGCATCCCCGTCGGCAGCAACCTCGAATTTGCCGACGACGCCACCCTGCTCCGCGCCCTTGAGGGCAGGCGGGAGATGTAATGGACCGCGATTTCTGGCGCAGCTCGTGGGAGCGTGTGGACCGCTCGCGCGTCGCGGCATGTCTCGCCGCGGCGGAGACGGCGTGCGCCCCGCTGATCACGCTTTTGCGGGACGCGGGAGCGCATACGGTCTGCGACGCCGGCTGCGGCTGCGGCGCGCTCAGCGCCGCGCTGCTGCGGGCGGGTTTTGCCGTTTCCGGCTTCGACACCGCGCCCGCGGCGGTGGAGCTTGCACGCGCCGCCGCGCCGGGCGCGGCGCTCAAAACGGCGGACGTGTGCGATACCGGCTACGCTTCCGGCGCGTTCGACGCCGTCGTCTGCCGGGACGTGCTGGATCACATGCCGCTCGCCGACGCCCGCCGCGCGGTGGCGGAGCTGCTCCGCATCACGCGCCCCGGCGGGCTTGCGGTATTCACTGTGGATGCCGCGGACGAGGAGTATGACAGAGAGATACATACGCTGACCGCCGACGGCGACCGCGTTTACACCGCCGGGAAATGGGCGGGGATGGTCTTCCACGCCTATGACCGCGCCGGGCTCGCCGCGCTCATTCCCGCGGGGGCGGCGTGGGAGCTCCGCGAGGACGGGGACGACCTGACCGTTCTGGTCCGGAACCGGCGGGGTCTGCTCTGAGAATATTCTCTCTTTTCTCCACGCTGCAAGCCGCTGCGCTCTGGCAGCCTGCGCATTTTTAACAAAAAATGTCGAAATAATTCTCTCTTCAGGACCTTGCATTTTTGACATGTCCATGCTAATATGGCAATGCATGTGTATAGACACAGAGCATTGTTTTTCGGGAGATGTAGAGAGAAATGGAACACAAGATCAGAGTGTTTTTGGCGGATCCGTCGGCGCAGACTGTGATGCTGCTGCGGCGTTCGCTGGAGAACGCGGCGGATCTGGAGGTCGTCGGAACGGCGACGGACGGGCTTACGGCGCTGGACGCGCTGAAACGGGTCGGGGCGGATGTGCTCTTGACGGATATTTTGCTGCCGGGGCTGGACGGCTTCGCGCTCGCGGATGCGGCGCATGGAGTCGGTCTGACGCTTCCGGCAGTTTTTTTGTCCGCTTACGGCGGCGAGGGCGTCATCGCCCGCGCGCGGCGCTGCGGCGGCAGCATTCTGCCGAAGCCCTGCGGACTGCACCACATTCTGCGCCGCCTCCGCGCGGCGGTGTGCATGCCGGAGGCCGAGCGCGCCGACGCGCCCGCGATCGCCGCGGCGCTTCGTGCCTTCGGCATTCCGGAGCAGCTGACCGGCAGCGACTATCTCGCCGCCGCCCTCAAGCGCACGACCGCGGACCCGGCGCTGCTCGGCGGCATCACGAAAACGCTCTATCCCGAGCTCGCGCAGCGCTTCTCGGCGAGCCCCGCCGGCGTGGAGCGCGCGATGCGCACCGCGATCGAGAAGGCGTGGAGGTCCCGGAACGAGCCGAAGCGCCGCGCCTTCTTCGGCACCGCCTTCGCCTACTTCGTCCGAACTCCGACGAACGCGAGGTTCCTCACCGTCATGACAAGAGTCATCCAAGCCAAAAGCGCCGAATGGCAAGCAAACCCAGCCTCCGATCCCCGCCGCTTCGCTTGGCTCTGGATGTGAATATAACCGCAGCCGCTCGGACGGTTTTGTCCGAGCGGCGGCTTGCATGG
>CALJDB010000147.1 GCA_938023775.1 uncultured Clostridia bacterium | reverse complement strand
AGGCCTCCTGCCGGAAATACTCCGGACCGGCGCCGCACAGCGGGCATTTGTAGTCTGCCGGCAGCTCGTCGCCCTCGTAAACGTAGCCGCACACCTTGCACACGTAGCGGTGCTTTCCCTCGCCGGAGGCGTCCTCCTCCGTCTGCTCCGCCTTCACGTCGGCGGCAATGGCATCGGCCAGACGCTGCATCTGGGCCGCCTGATCCGGCCGCAGCGCCGACTTCACCGTCAGCACCGGTTCCACCGCGGACCAGCCCTTCAGCGGGGACAGCAGCGCATCCATCTTCTTACCGCTGGCCGGCGACCAGGTGCCGTTCTCGATCAGGGCGTACCGCCGGTCCGCCAGGGCGTGGGCCGCGATGTCGTGGAGCAGGGTCTCCATGTAGGAATCCTTCAGGTCCCAGTCGTCCGTCACGGAGACTGTGTTCGGCTCCATAATGACGGCGGCCTCCGGCGGGCAGGCGTAGCGCAGGGCGGTCATCAGACCGTTTTCGATCTGACCGTTCAGCAGATCGTCAAACCCCGGCTGAAGCGCGTCGCCGCCTGCCATGCGGCAGGGTCCCTCGTAATAGTACTCGTGCGCAAAGTTGACGAACACGGGGCGCACGTTCAGCTTCATTTCGGTAACTTTCCGGATCATAAAATCAAATCTCCTTCTCTTGCCCCCCGGTGCCGTTGCCGGGGTCCCTTATCTGCTTTCAGTATATAGCGACACTTTGCACAAAACAATGGTGCCGCTGAACAGTCCTTTTTTGGTGAGAAGCCGCCGCCGCTGTTCAACTTGCACAGTTTGTTCTTGCAAAGTGCAAAAAACAGGGCTATAATAAAGAAAAAATACTGTGCAAAAACACAGCAAAACGGAAGGGATTTGCAGTTTTTCATGAAACTCAGTCTTTGGATATTATGCGACGCGCTTGCCGATCTCGCGCCCGAAACGGACATTGCGGGCGGCGAGATCGGCATCTCCGGCGTGCGCCTTTTCCAGCCCGGAGCGGCGGAGGAGGATTATGCGCTCTATCTCGGCGCGTCGGACGATTTCTTCAGCGACGGCGACGCGCGCATCACGCTCCGCAGCCGCGGAGACACCGTGCGCCTTGCGACGACGGACCTCGTCAGCGTGTTCAACCGCATACAGGACGCCTTCAGCCATTACGGAAAGTGGTACAGCGCCTGCGAGTCCGCCATCGCCTCCGGCTGTACGCTTTCGGAGCTGCTCGGCATGGCGACGGACGTGCTCCGCGCGCCGATTCTGATCGTGGACGCGGCGCAGGTGCAGGTCGCCCACTCCTCGGACCTCTCCGCCGTGGAGACCGCGGAGGACTGGGAAAACCTCATGAGCCAGAAAAGCATCTCGGTTGAGAAGATCCGCCAGTTCAACCAGATCTATAAGGACACCTTTTATTATACAGGCGTGTTCCCCATCCCCGCGGGCGTGTTTCCGACCAAGAGCCACTGCAAGCACATTTTGGTCGGCGGCGAGCGCCTCGCCACCGTTATTATGAAGACCCTCGACCGCGACCACACGCCGGGACAGCTCCATCTTTTCGAGCTTTTCACCCGGCTCGTGGAGAGCTGGATTTTTTCCGCTGCGGACCGGGACGATCTGTTCCGCCTCTCGTCTTATTTTGCGCGCACGCTCGGCGGCGACACGGAGAGCCTGCCCGTGCTCCAGCGCCAGCTCTCGCTCTTCGGCTGGGAGCCCGGCTGCCGCAAGCAGCTGTTTCTCGCCGCGTCCTCCACACGGCAGGTCCAGTACGACATCCACCTCAGCCGCGTGCTCTCCAACAAAAGCCACGGAGTCTACGCCGTCTTGTACGAAAAACGGCTGGTGATTCTGTGCAATATGGACATTCTGAGCCCGGAGAGCTTTTCCGAAACGCTCGGCAGACTGCTGAAGGAAAACGACTACTGCGCCGCGGGCAGCACTTATTTCACGGACCTCGGCGCGCTTCCGGCGTCTTATGCGCAGGCGCTGCTCGCGCTCGAGCACTCCCCGCGCGTCGCCGGGACGCTTTACCGCTGCCAGGATATGGCGATGCGCATGGTTTCGCGGCTGCTCGCCGCGCAGGACGGCGCGGCGTATCTCCACCCGGCCCTTCCCGCCATCCGCAGCTATGACGCCTCCCACGGCACGGACTTTTACCGCACGCTCTTCACCTATCTCCGGAACGAGAGCCGCCAGAGCCAGACCGCCGACGAGCTGTTTATCCACCGCAACACGCTCTTTCTCCGTCTGGAAAAGCTCCAGGAGCTCTGGCCCATAGATCTCACTGACCCCGAGGAGCGCTTTTATCTGCTGTTTTCGTTCTATTACCGCCAGTATGTGGAGGGGTGAAGCCTTCCCTTTCGAGACCAAACGCAAAGAAGGAGACCGCCAAAGGCGGTCTCCTTCTTTGATGATTCAATTTTTACGCGGTCCAGCCGGGGAGCTTGCCCTCCATCGGGGCGCCGCGGTTATACCAGCCGGCGTTGTAGCCGGAGGTGCCGGCTCCGGCGGCGGGGACGGCGAAGTATTCGCCGCTCGGCATGCCGTAGAGCCTGCCGATCTCGCGGTTCGGGTCCGCGGCGTTGACGGCGGCGGCGGTCTCGGCGTCCGCGGCCTTCCACGGATTGGCCATCTGCGCGATCTTGCCGCGCGCCATCTCGTCCTCGCGCTTCTGGCTCAGCAGCCACTCATAGCCCGCGTCCATCTTGTGGGCGTAGACCCAGGTGAGCATGTGGCTGCCGCCGTCCTGAAGCATCCAGTAGAAGCCGGTATCGTTTTCCGTGGAGGTGAGCTTGCGCATCGCGGCGTTCATCCCGTCCACGCTGTCCTCCAGCGGCTTGACGGAGGCGATCGGGAACTCCGTGCCGCCCATGTCCTTCACGAGATACCAGAACTCCTGCCACACGGTGCTCGCAAAGGCGTCGCCCGTGCAGCTCGTGACGAGGATGTTGTCGTCGGAGACAAGGTAATACCAGTTGCGTGCCACGACCTTCTCGCCGGCGGAGTTGGTCTCCACGGTGCTGTTGCCGTCGGCGTCCGTGCGCCAGATGGTGGCGTCGTCGGAGGAATAGTAACGCGCGGCGGGGCTGTTGAAGCTGGAGTAGGGCACTTCGAGGTTATAGCAGGAGCCCCACTGGCAGCCGGGCAGCCAGAGGCCCGCGAAATAGTTGTCGCGCTGCGCCGCCATCGCGACGACCTGCATGCCGCCCATGGACTGGCCGGTGCCGTAAATGCGGTTTTCGTCAATGCTGTATTTTTCGGTCAGGGAGTCGAGCAGCTGCCACGTTCCGGCGACGCCGCAGGAGATGGACCAGTTGTCGCGCGTGGTGCGGATCGCCTCATAAAACTGCGGGCAGACAACGATGAGGCCGTCCATGCCGTTTTTCTTCGCCATCGCCTGCACCTCCGCGGAGGCGAAGTTGGCGGGCGCCTGCCCCTCGGTCAGAACGATCATCGGGTCGCAGGTCGCCTCGTCCGTGCCGAGGAAGCCGGCGTCCTCGATGTGGAGCACGAGGCCGTAGTTGCCCTTCGGGTCATAGTCTTCGGGGACGTAGAGCGCGTAAGCCAGATCAAAGTCGTGGAGCTTGCCGTCCGCCTCGTCGAAGCAGTTCGTGGCGTGGAAGGCGTTGCCGAGCGCGACGGAGTGAAGCTTGTAGCCCTCGATGCCCTCGATGGTGTAGGTGCCCTCGCGGGCGAGGTCGTATTCGTCGCGCTTGGGCTGGCCGTTCGGCTTCTTGCCTTCGATGACGACGTGGTCATAGTTCTTCACCATCTCCACGGCGGGGACGATGAGACCCTTGTCGGACTCGACGGAGCCGACCTGCTTGACGCCGGCGGCGAGCGCCGCGGCGTATTTCTTCGCGACGGAGGCGAGCTGGTAGTCGGTGTTGACCTCGATGATGACATATTTGCCCTCGGTCTTGCCGGTCCCGGCGGTCTCCGGCTTGTCGTTGACGTAAACGCGCGTGACCGCGCCGGGGTTTTCGCCGAGCTCGCACTTCGGGCTCGCGAGCGTGCCGTAATCGTCGACGACGAAGTCGTCGACGCTGACGCTCTCCGCCTTCAGCACCGCGTCGTACTCCACGGCAATGGCGCGCAGCTTCGCGCCGTCGGCGTCCACAAAGCCGATGGCGTGGACATCCTTGATCACCTCGTCGGCGCGGATGCCGTCGCTCACGATGCTGACGGTGCTCGTCTCGTCGTCCCACTTGACGTCGAGGCCGAGCGCCTCGGCGATCGCGCGGACGGGGAGATAAGTGCTGTCGTTCAGGATGAACGGCTCCGTGCTCTTGCCCGCGGCGTCCGTCGGCGTGATCTCCCTGCCGTCAAGCACCAGCTTGATGTCCCGGTAGGTGAGCTTCGCATCGACGACGCCCGTCGCCGCCAGCACCGAGACGCTAAGAAGCGCCGCGACCAGCACCAGCAGCAGGATCTTGGTCAGTTTTTTCATGCTCTTTCCTCATCTTTCCTTTTTAATAAGTACTTCGGACGGTTTTTGTCGCATCCGCCAGCTTTTTCCGTTCGGCATGGGGCTGCTTTGTGAAAACTGCCCGCCCTAAACACAAATATACGCGATAAAAATGGCGGAAATGTGTCGGGACAAGGACAAATCTTGAAAATATTTCATCCCGCTCTTGCCCCTGCGGGCGCTCCGGCGCTATAATGGGCGGGAAGAACGAGGAAAGGCGGTGGAGTCCCATGGCGGGATACACGGTTCTGATCTGCGATGACAACGGCGTCGTCCACGAGAGCCTGCGGAGCTATCTGGAGGCGGAGGGCATCGGCGTGCTCTCGGCTTATGACGGGGAGAGCGCGCTGCGCTTGCAGCGGGAGATGCCCGCGGACGCCATCGTGCTGGACGTGATGCTGCCCGGCATGGACGGCTACGAGGTCTGCCGCGCGCTGCGGCGGGAAGGCGACGTGCCGATCATTATGCTGAGCGCCCGCGGCGAGGACATCGACCGCATCGTCGGGCTGGAGGTCGGCGCGGACGATTATCTGACGAAGCCGGTCTCCCCGCGCGAGCTCACCATCCGCATCAAAAAGCTCCTGCGCCGCGCCCAGCCCGCCGCGGAGCCGAAAAAGCTCACCATCGGCGAGCTGACCGTCCTGCCGGACAACTATCAGGCGTTTTTGGACGGCGAGGAGCTCACACTGACGGCGAAGGAGCTCGACGTGCTGGCGTTTCTGCTCGCCAACCGCGGCAAGGTGCTGACGCGCGAGCATATCCTGAACGCCGCGTGGGGCTATGAATACTGCGGCGACACCCGCGCCGTGGACACGCTCATCAAGCGCCTGCGCCAGAAGCTCGGACGCGAGGGCGTCCACTTCGCCATCCGCTCGGTTTACGGCATCGGGTATAAAATGGAGGAGAAGCTGTGAAGCGCCTCGCGGAGCGCCGCGGGCTCTGCGCCGTGCTCGCCGCCGTGGGCTATCTGCTGATGCTGGCGCTCGGCGTCGGCGTCATCAGCTGGTCGCCGGTGAAGGGGCAGCAGCGCTACCTGAGGCGCAACGCCCGCGCCGTGGCGGAGAATTACGCCGCGGGCGACCTCGCCGCGCTCGAAGCGGTCGTGGGTCCCAATACGCGCATTTTGGTCTACGCCGCGGACGGGACCGAGCTGCTCCACCTTGCGCCGGTCCAGCGCCACGGCAGCGCGCCGCGCCTGCCGGTGGAGCGCTACATCGCCGCCGCCATGGAGGGGCGCGAGCTCTTCCGCCTCGCCTTCTCGCGCGAGACGGAGCGGACGCTGCCGGACATCCTGACCGTCTCCGTCGTGCCGCTCACGCTCGGCGGCGAGCGCGCCGGGGCGGTAATGCTCGCGAAGAACATGTTCGACCTGCCGGAGGCGCTGCTCGCGTTTTTCTGCTATTTTACCGTGCTTTACTGGCTCTGCGCCTATCTGCTGCTCTCCAATGCCCGGCGCAAGGAGCGTCTGGAGCGCACGCGGCAGGAGTATATCGCGAACGTCACCCACGCGCTCAAAACGCCGATCTCCTCCGTGCGCATGCTCGCCGAGGCGCTCTGCGACGGCGTCGTCTCCGACCCGGACAAGCAGCAGGTCTATTACGGGCTCATTTTGCAGGAGTCCGCGGCGCAGTACCGCATGGTGCAGGAGATCTTGGAGCTCAGCCGGCTGCAAAGCCGGAACACGGACTTCACGCGCACCGCCGTGGACGCGGAGGCGCTGCTGCGCCCCGTGCTGGAGAGCTACGCCCTGCTCTGCGACTGCACGGACGTCGCACTGGAGGTGGACGGGAGCGTTTATGCGCTGCCCACGCTCTGGACCAACGCCGCCTGCGTGCGGCAGATTATGGAGATTTTGCTCGACAATGCCGTGAAGTTCGTCCCCGCGGGCGGCACGGTGCGCGTCAGCGCCGCCGTGAGCGGACGCACGGCGACGCTCTGTGTGCGCGATAACGGCGCGGGCATCGCGCCGGAGGATCTGCCGCATATTTTCGAGCGCTTTTACCGCTGCGCCCGCGGCGACGCCCAGAACGGCGGCAGCGGTCTTGGCCTCGCCATCGCCCGCGAGACCGCCCGCGGTCTCGGCGAGCGGATCTGGGCGGAGAGCGAGCCCGGCAGGGGCTGCGCGTTTTATTTCACCCTCCGGGTGCGGTGAGAGAGACTTTTTTCGCGCCCCAAGGGCGCGGGGTTAAAATAGGTTTCGCGCCGTGCGCGGCGCGAGGATTAAATTGGTTTCGCGTCCGCCCTAAAGGAATAGCGCCTTGCGGCGCGCCGCGGCGCGAAACATGTTAAATCTTAGCGCCCGCAGGCGCGTTCAATTTTTATCTCCCCCCGCTCGCAGGACGCACAAAATCATTCCTCCCCCATTTTCGAATTTGAACAAATTGTGAAAAAATATTTTGATGCTTCAAAAAAGATGCAAAGTCGGTTATAATAAAGAGCACTATAGAAAAAAGAGAACCCACAAAGGGGAAAAAGATATGAAACTGTTTGGAAGCAGCGGCTCCGGGGAGCACAGCGGCGGGGACCGCGGCGCGCCGGAGGTCCGCGTGCAGGAGATCGTCTCGGCGGAGCCGGAAACGAAAAAGCCCGCAGCCCCGGCGCAGAAAACGCCGAAGAAGCCGAAAAAGAAGAAAAACACGCTCCGCCGGGTATGCACCGTCGTCGGTGTGCTGACGCTCGTCGCCGCCTGCGCCCTCATCGGCTACTCCATCTGGGAGCGCCCGCCCGCCATCGTAACGCCCCCGCCGGTCCAGACCGCGTCCCCGACCCAGACCCCGCACCCGGACGCAACGCCCGACCCGGACAAGCCCGACGATCCGGACGCGACGCCCGCCGTGGACCCCGACGCCCCCAGCGTCGCCTTCAGCTCCGACCGGCGCGACGGTATTTACACCATCCTGCTCGTCGGCCGCGACCACGCGAGCAACAGCACGGACACCATTATCGTCGCGAGCTTCGACACCGTGAACCACACGGTCAGCTGCGTGAACATCCCGCGCGACACGCTCATCAACATCGGCTGGTCGAGCACCCCAAAGAAGATCAACGCGGTCTTCCCCGGCTATGTCAACTCCGGACGCGACGGCGTGGAGGGTCTGCGCGCCCAGATCAAAAACCTCCTCGGCTTCGACGTCGACTGCTACGCGGTCGTGAGCCTGAAGGCGGTCGAGGAGACGGTGGACGCCATCGGCGGCGTCTGGTTCGACGTGCCGAGCGACATGGACTACGAGGACCCGACGCAGGACCTCTATATCCACATCAAGGCGGGCTACCAGCTGCTAAACGGTGAGGACGCCCTGAAGGTCTGCCGTTTCCGCGCGACTTACGGCGGCGGGGACCTCGAGCGCATCGGCGTGCAGCAGGCGTTCCTGATGGCGACGGCGAAGCAGCTGCTCTCCGTCGGCAACATCCCGAACCTCGCGAACGTGATCGACGTGCTGCTGCGCAACGTGGACACGGACCTCACAGGCGCGAACATGGCGTTTTTTGCGCGCCAGTTCCTGCTTTGCAGCAGCGAGGACGTCACGTTCCAGACCCTGCCGGTCGGCATGGGCTGCTATATTAACGGAATCAGCTTCGTCAGCGTGAATGTGGACGAGTGGCTCGGCATTGTGAACGACAAGCTGAACCCCTACACGGACGCCGTGACCCGCCAGAACGTCAACATTCTCGTCAGCAACAACCAGTCCGGCACGAGCATGGAAGCCACGAACGGCGCCATCGCCGGCGGCGCGGACTCCTTCTACTGCCTGACCTGCACCGTCGCGACAGGGCAGGTCACCCACCACCTGCCGGGCGCCTGCCCGAACGCGGGGTGAAATAAGAGAAAAACACGCCGAGCCCGGAAAATGGGCTCGGCGTGTTCCGCTTTTTTATCCCTGACAGGCGATTAAGATCCCCACGGCGATCTGGCAGACTAAAATCGCGGGGAAGCCGAGGGCGAAGGCGGGCTTTTTGGTTTTGTGGCGGAAGGCGAGCATGCCGGCGATGCCGCCGGGGGAGCCGCCGAGGACGGCGAGGGCGAGGAGCGTGCGCTCCGGGATGCGGCGGCAGCGGTTTTTCGCCGCCGCCTTGTCGATGCCCATGAGGGCGAAGAGCGCGAGGCTCACCGCCGCGAGATAGAGCCAGAGCAGCATCATTTTGTCCCCTCCCGTTCCAGTCTGCCGAAATACCAGCCGGAGACGCCGCGGCGCTTCACAAAATAGCCCCGGCTCGTCTCCTCCACGACGGAGACTCTGTCGCCTGCGCGGACCGGCAGCGCGTAGTCCGTGCAGTCGTTCACCTCGCAGTATCGCCCCTCGCCGTAAAGATACTTCGTCAGCACGTCCAGCTCATAGCCTGTCCGCACATGACGGACGTGCGAGAACTCCGCCCCGCGCGCCAGGACCTCCACCTGCGCGTCGCCCCAGCGGATATAGCGGCTTTGCGCCGAGGGTGTCTGGTCGTCCAGCGCGACGGCGGTCGGGAAGGGGTCGTAGGCGGCGAAGCCGAAGTCCTCGCTGCCCTTCGGGGGCAGGAGGAGGGCGTTGAGCTGCCCGTCGTCCTTGAGCACGCAGCCGCCGTCGATGCTGACGATGTGCTTTTCGCGGTCGACGATCGGATTTGCCTGCACGATGTCGCCGCCGTAGAGCATCACGGGCCAGTGCCCGACGATGACCCACTTATCAAAGCTCCGCTCCGTCGCCAGAAAGTTGTCGTATTTCATACACGCCCAGGCGTCCCAGCTCTCCGGCTCACCCGCCGGGAGTCCGCCATGGACGAACACGAAGCGCTCCGTCTCGATGACCTCCGGCATCGCCTTCAGGAAGGCGAACTCCGCCGGAAATGCCGCCGCGGCGGCGTCCCGCGCGGCGAGGTAATCCATATCCGGCGAGACCGGGATACCGAGCTCGCCCAGCATCTGGCGCAGCAGGCAGCGAGGCTTGGCGTTTAAATACCAGCGGTTATCTTCGACCGTGCCGACCTCATACATCAGCGGGTACCACCAGTCGCAGTTGCCGGAGACCGCCCAGACGCGGTGGGTCCTTTGCAGCTCCAGCACATAGCGCAGCGTGTCGAGGCTGCGGGGACCCTTTTCCAGCAGATCGCCGACGAGCACGAGCGTGTCCGCCGGAGAAAATTCGATTTTTTCCAGCAGCCCCCGCAGATAGTCGAGGTTGCCGTGGACGTCCGAGACCGCGAAAATCCTGCCCGTCTCCGGCTCGGCGCGGCGCTCTACACGGGCGCGGCGGGGGATTTGGGGGACGATGGGGGACCGTTGGTGCTGCATCAGATCTCCTTTTCCATAATGAGCAGCCGCCCGGAGACGCCCTCGGTCTCGCCGATGGTGCGGAACTGCTCGGCTTCATAAAACGCGATCGCGCCGCGGTTGCCCTCAAAAACGCTCAGGCGCAGGGCATGGAACCCCCGGCGGCGGCAGACGCTGACGGCGTGGCCGATGAGCTGCACGCCCAGCAGCGCGCGGCGATAGCGCTCCTCGACGTAGCAGAGGCAGATCCAGCCGACGCCCTCCGCCGCGGCGCGGCGCAGGTCCAGCTCAATGATCCCGGCGGTCTCGCCGTCCGGACGGCAGATGGTCACGATCGAGTCCGGGTCGTATTCAAAGCTCCGTGTCGCCGAGAGGATATAAAACGCCGGCTCAAAGCCGCGCAGGTCGCCGTGGACGGCGCGCCATGTGGCTTTGTAGAACGCAAGATAACGGCTGGGGTGCTTCGCGGGGTCGAGCCGCTGAAAGTGGACGTTGCCGGGGTCGACCGCGCCGGGCTCCGTCCACCAGCGCTGGCGCGCGAAGGTGGAGAGCGCGGCGGGGAGATGGCTGCCGTCGTTGCAGAAGACGACGCGCATCGCGCCGTCCGGAGAGACCTCCAGAAGCGAAACGGCGGTGTTGTCCCCGTGGGGGATGCGGTGGACCTCCGCGCTCGGCACGCCCATCACGTCACAGAGCAGGGCGCGGATCGCCATACCGTGGCTGACGCAGACGACGGTCTTGCCCTCATTGCGCGCGGCGATGTCCGCCACTGCGCCCCGGATGCGGCGCTGGAGCGCGTCGTAGCGCTCCGCGCCCGGCGCTTCCCAGCGCGCGGGGTCGTCGTTGAACGCCGCCATCGCCTCCGGATAGCGGTAAGTGAGGTCGCCGAAGGGCTGGTCCTCCCAGCTGCCGAGGTCGACCTCGCGCAGCCGCGGGTCGGGCTGGAGCTCCAGCCCCGGATGATACCGCGCGACCGCCGCGGCTGTCGCCATCGTGCGGCGCAGGTCGCTGGAATAAAGCGCGTCCACCGCCGTGTCCCGGAAGCGCTCCGCCAGCGCGTCGAGCTGCCGCAGCCCCTTCGGCGTGAGCGAGGAGTCATACTGTCCATGCGCGCGGCGGTAAAGATTGCCCTCCGCCTCCGCGTGGCGGACCATATAGATAAGCGTCATATCTTTGCTCCTTTGGTGTTGACGAGGGTTTTCGGAGAGATTATAATATAAAGATATTGTACCGCAAATCGTTTCGTTTCACAAGACATTTTGCCCGGAGGCAGGAATGAAAGTAATGCATCTCATCAGCGGCGGCGACAGCGGCGGGGCGAAGACCCACGTCCATCTGCTGCTCAAGCACTTAAACCGCGACATGACCGCGACGCTCGTCTGCTTTATGCGCGGGCCGTTTTCCGAGGAGGCGGCGGCGCTCGGCATCCCGACGGTCGTGATCGAAAAGCCGCTGCCCGCCGCGCTTGCCGCGGTGAAAAAGCTCGTGACGGAGGGCGGCTATGACCTTCTGCACTGCCACGGCTCGCGCGGCAACCTCATGGGCGCGCTCTTAAAGCCGCTCTGCGGCGTGCCGGTGCTCACCACCGTCCACAGCGACCCGAAAATCGACTATCTGGGCCGCCCGCTCGCCGGCGCGGTCTACGGAACGCTGAACGCCTTCGCGCTGCGCCGGATGGACTATTATATCGGCGTGTCGGACGCAATGCGCGAAAAGCTCATCTCCCGCGGCTTCCGCCCGAACCGCATTTTTTCGATCTATAACGGTCTGGAGTTCGACGCCGCGCCCGGCAGGAGCGAGTCTTCGCGCGCCGCGTTTTTCCAAAAGGTCGGGCTCAGCGCCTCGCCGGACAGCGTTGTTGTCGGCATCGCGGCGCGGCTGCACCCGGTGAAGGACGTCGCGACGCTGCTGCGCGGCTTTGCCCTCGCTTATGCGCAAAACCCCAAGCTGCGCCTGCTCATCGCCGGAGACGGACAGGAGCGGGAGACGCTCGCGTCCCTCGCAACGTCGCTCGGCATCGCGGACGTCACCTGCTTCGCCGGATGGGTGGACGACATGCCCGCCTTTTACCGCGCGATCGACATCAACACCCTGACCTCCCGGTCGGAGACCTTCCCTTACGCCATCACCGAGGGCGCGCAGGCTTACCTCCCGACGGTCAGCACCCGCGTCGGCGGCGTGCCGAAGCTCGTGCGCCATGGCGAAACGGGGCTGCTCTTTGAGCCGGGCGACGCCGCGGCGCTGGGCGCCGCCCTCGCCGCCCTCGCTGCCGACCCGGCGGAGCGGGAGCGCCTCGGCAGAGCCCTGCACGACAAGGCGGCGGCGGAATTTTCCGTCGAAGCCACCTGCCGCACGCAGGAGCACATTTACGAGCGCGTCCTGCGCGACCGGGACGACCGGCTGCACCATCGCCGCCGCGGCGCGGTCATCTGCGGCGCTTACGGCATGAGCAACGCCGGGGACGAGGCAATCTTAGAGGCGGTCGTCGCCGAGCTGCGCAGCATCGACCCGGAGATGCCGCTCACGGTCATCACCCGCGCAGCGCGCGAAACGGCGCTGAAGCTCGGCACGGACACGGTATTCACCTTCGACCTGCCGCGCTTTTCCGCCGCGCTGCGGCGCGCGAAGCTCTACGTCAACGGCGGCGGCAGTCTCATTCAGGACGTCACGAGCACGCGCAGCCTGCTCTATTATCTCTACACGCTCTCCCTCGCCCGGCGGCGCGGCTGCCGCGTGATGATGTACGGCTGCGGCATCGGGCCCGTGAAAAAGCGCGCCAACCGCCGCCTTGCCGGGAGCGTCATCGAGAAAAACGTCGACGCCATCACGCTGCGCGAGGAAAATTCCCTCGCGGAGCTGCGCGACATGGGCGTGCATACGCCCTCCATCGCCGTCGCGAGCGACCCGGCGCTCTTCCTGCCCCCGGCGGGCGAGCCGGAGCTGGACGCGCTCTGGCAGCGGCTCGGTCTGGAAAAGGACCGGCGTTATTTCTGCCTCTGCGTGCGCCGCTGGCATGGCATGCAGGAAAAACTGCCGCTCTTCGCCGCCGCCGCGCGCCACGCGCGGGAAAAATTCGGGCTCACGCCCCTGCTGCTCAGCGTAAACCGCCAGCAGGACGACCAGCTCGCCGCCCGCCTGCGGGAGATGACCGGCGGAGACTGCGCGCTCGTCACCGGCGAGCTCGCCACGGGCGAGACGGTGGGGCTCATCTCGCGCATGCAGCTGATGCTCGCCATGCGGCTCCACGCGCTTGTGTTCGCCGCGAGCCAGTCCGTGCCGCTCGTCGGCGTGGCGTATGACCCGAAGGTCGCGTCGTTCTTAGACTATATTTCGCAGACAAATTATATTGATCTCACCGCGCTGACCGCGCCGGAGCAGCTCACCGCGCTCATCGACGCCGCGATGGACACCGACCGCGGAGCGCTGCGCGCGTCGACGGCGCGCATTATGGAGATCGAGCGCCGCAGCGCGGACACGGCGCGGCGGCTTCTGGAGGAGGGAGAAAGCAAATGACGAAAACGGTCGTTTTAGTCTCCGGCGGCGGCGCAAACTTGCAGCCGCTGCTGGACGCCGCGGCAGCCGGAGATCTGCCGGACACGGAGCTCACGGCGGTCATCTCCTCCGCCGACGGCGTCGGCGCGCTCGACCGTGCGCGGGCGGCGGGCGTGCCGGTCTATCTCGTGGAGCGCGCGCTCTTTCCCGGCGCGGCGTCGTTTTCCGCGGCGCTGCTCGATAAGCTGCGCGATCTGGACGCGGAGCTCGTCGTCTGCGCCGGCTTTGCCGAGCGGCTCAGCTATTCGCTGCTGCGCCAGTTCCGCAGCCGCGTCATCGGCGTCCAGCCCGCGCTGTTCCCGGCGTTCTGCACCCAAGGCGAGCGCTTCGACGCCGTCCGCGCCGTGGAGGAGACGCTCCGCGCCGGGGCGCGCATCACGGGCGCGACCGCTTACTTTTTCGGCGAGGAGGACACCGGCTTCGGTCCCGTTATCGTCCAGCAGGCGGTCGCCGTCCGCCCGGACGACACCCCCGCGAGCCTCGGCGAGCGCGTCATGCGCCTCGGCGAGCAGCCCGCCCTGACCGCCGCCGTGCGGCTTTTCTGCGCCGGAAGGCTCCGCGTGGAGGGCGGGAGGGTCCTCATCGGGGAGTGAAAAAACCCGAAAAAACAGTATTTTCTGCTTGCAATTCGGGGATAATTCTGCTATAATACCGGAGCATTACGCATGGGGAAGGACCTTCCGTCGGTGGCGACTCGCTTGGCGGAGGGGTTGAGCGCCCCAGAGGTAAAAAAACTGAAATATTGGAGGAAAAAACGTAATGGCAGTCGTATCTATGAAGCAGCTTCTGGAGGCCGGCGTTCACTTCGGTCACCAGACCCGCCGTTGGAACCCGAAGATGGCGGAGTACATCTACATGGAGAGAAATGGTATCTATATCATCGACCTCCAGAAGACCGTGAAGAAGCTGGAGGAGGCTTACGCTTTCGTCCGTCAGCTGTCTGAGAACGGCCAGTCCCTGCTGTTCGTCGGCACCAAGAAGCAGGCTCAGGAGGCCATCAAGGAAGAGGCCACCCGCTGCGGTCAGTACTATGTCAACGCTCGTTGGCTGGGCGGCATGATGACCAACTTCAAGACCATGCGTACCCGCGTGGACCGTCTGAACCAGCTGA
>CALJDB010000146.1 GCA_938023775.1 uncultured Clostridia bacterium | reverse complement strand
GGATGCCCTTGCTCTCCGGCTCGGCGGAAAAGCCCTTCAGCTCCGTGACGAGCGAGGTGATCATATTCCCGACCTCGCCGAGGTCCTTGGTGCGGACGTTATCGAGCGCGGTGTCGGAGAAATCGGCGATCTTTTTCTGGCAGGCGGCGCCGTACTGGAGCACGATGTCGGAGTTGCGCAGATCAATCTTCTTGGAAAAATCGTCGACCATCTGCTGCTCGCTTTCGCTGAGGACGACGTCCTCCATATACTTGCCGTCCTGCGCGGCGAGCTCCTCCGCGGCGGGCTGGATAGGGGCGAGGGGCGCCTTCTCCGTCTCCGGCAGGCTCAGTTCAAGGGTCAGTTCAGGGGTATCGGACATGGTTTTATTTCCTCCTCTTTCGAGTTGATATTTCCTTATGCAATAGTTATAGCACAGCTTTCGGCGGGCTGCAAGGCTTTATTCGGTGCGCGTGATGCCGCGCATGAGGGCGGGCGGGACTTTGACGACGCGGCGGTCGTAGGTGACGAGCCCGTTCAGCTCGTCCTCCACGTCGGAGAGCTGGGTATAGACCGCGGCGGCGAGCCCGGCGGCGCGGGCGGGGCGGATCTGATCCCCGTAGAGCTCGCGCAGGGCAAACTGGTAGCTGTTCGCGCTGTCGAAGCGCTTATAGCCGAACTCGCGTTTTGAGAAAGCGTGGCCCTCGATGCGGAGCGTGTAGCCGCCAAATTCGCTCAATATGACGGCTCTGCCCAGCTCGTCCGGGGCGAAGCGGTAGGGCTTGAAGTAAACATGGCGGGAGCAGAGCTGACCCCAGCCCTGATCGTGCCAGCCGCTCGCGTGGTCTACGGTGCGCGTCGCGTCAAAGGCGAGGATGCGCTCGCTGACCGCGGCGGCGTCAAACTGACCCCAGCCCTCGTTGAAGGGGACCCACATGGCGATGCAGGGGCAATTGACGAGCGCGTTGAGCATCTCGCGCAGCTCGCGGAGATACTGCGCGCGGCTCTCCTCGCTTTTGCGCCCGAAGAAGCCATAGCGGTCGTCCTTCGCGTGCGCGCCGGTGACGAGCGGCCATGTGACCGCGGGGGCGCGGTAAGCCGTGCCGCCGTTCGGCATATCCTGCCAGACGAGCATGCCGAGCCGGTCGCAGTGGTAATACCAGCGGAGCGGCTCGAGCTTGATGTGCTTGCGCAGGGCGTTGAAGCCCATGCTTTTCGCGAGCTCGATATCGTAGACGAGCGCCTCGTCGCTCGGCGCGGTCAGCAGTCCGTCGCTCCAGTAGCCCTGATCGAGTAGGGCGTTATGGAAATAGGGCGCGCCGTTTAAGAAAAGGCGGGGGACGCCCTCGCCGTCCGGCTCGACGGAGAACTTCCGCATGGCGAAGTAGCTCTCCACCTCGTCGTCGCCGAGGCGGAGGTAGAGGTCGTAGAGGTAGGGGTCCTCCGGCGACCACGGGTGCATGTCCGGCACGGGCAGCACGGCGGGGCTTCCTGCGGGGAAGTCATAGCTCTCGCCGCCGAACTCGGCGCGGCAGGTCCCTTCTCCGGCGACCCAGAGTTCCAGCTTTGCGGTGTCGAAATGGGGGATGATGCGCAGCCCGCGGATATAGCTTTCCGGGACGGACTCCATCCACACGGTCTGCCAGATGCCGCTCTGGGGCGTGTACCAGATCCCGCCGCGGCGCGTTTTCTGCTTGCCGCGGGTGTGCCAGCCCGCGTCCGTCGTGTCCAGCACGCGGACGGTCAGCTCAAAGGCTTCGGCGCAGCCGACGGCGTCGGTGACGTCCGCGGAAAAGGGTGTGAAGCCGCCGGTGTGGGCGCAGACCTCCGTTCCGTTGACATAGACCCACGCCATCTGATCCACCGCGCCGAAGTGGAGCAGCAGCCGCCCGCGATGGAAGAGAGCGGGCAGCGTCACGCTCCGGCGGTACCAAAGATATTCGTCCGGCTCCGGACCGCGCGCCGCCCCGGAGAGGATGCTCTCCGGCGAGAAGGGGACGACAATCTCTCCATCCCACGCGAGCGGGGGCTCCGCGGTGGAGGTGATAGCGTAGTCCCACGGACCGTTTAAGTTCAGATAGCTCTCGCGCCGGAGCTGGGGGCGGGGGTATTCCGGCAGGGGGCAGCTTTTGTCCAGCGCTTCGCCCCAGGGCGTCAGCATGGCGGTGTTCCTCCCTTTCTCAAAGCAGTTCGAGCAGATCCGACGGGGCCTCCGCGATGGGGAAGGAGCCGAAGGACTCCAGCTCCGCGCGCGTGCGATAGCCCCAGCCGGCTGCGGTGAAGGCGAGACCGGCATTTTGCGCCGTCTGCATATCCACCTCCGTATCGCCGACGTAAACGGCGGTCGCGGCGTCCGCGCCGAGCGTTTGCAGTGCGAAAAGCGCACCGTCCGGCGCGGGCTTGCGTTCGCGGCCCTCCAGGTCGCCGACGATGAGGGGTACGGTGTCGGCAAAAAAGCGCTGGCGCAGCAGCTCCGCCGCGGTCTGATATTTATTTGTGACGATGGCGAGGGCATAGCCCGCGTCGCGGAAGCGGGCGAGCATTTCCGGCACGCCGGGGTAAGGCCGCGTGTGGTCGTAGCAGTGGGCTTTATAGTGGGCGCGGAAGTCGTCCATGATCGCCTCGTAATCGGGCGTGTCGAAGCCCTGCGGCAGCGCGCGGGCTACGAGCATGTTGACGCCGTTGCCGACCATGCGCTGGATGGCTTCGACGGAATGCGCCGCGTAGCCGCGCCGGCCGATGGCGTAGTTCACGGCGTTCGCGAGGTCCTCCACAGTGTAGAGGAGCGTGCCGTCAAAATCGAAGAGAATGGTTTTATACTTGTTCATATCGCAGTGTCCCATGGCCGCGCGTCCCGGCAGACGCGGCGGATTTTGATGAGGTAATAGACGGCGGCACCGACCATGCCGGCAATGCAGACGGCGGTGGAGACGTTCACGAGCACAGTGGAGGTGTGGATCAGGGCAATGCCGGGGACGCAGATCATGACCGTTACCGCGGCCGTCATCCACGCGATCATGGCGCGGCTGAGGTCCACAACGCGCTCCTTGGCCTCGTCCGGAACGGGGAAGGGCAGGTTGAGATGCCCCACAAGACTGCGCGAGGAGGAGACGGCGGACAAAATGACCCAGAACAGCAGCCCGATCGCCGGGGAGAGAAAGATCATTCCCCGCGCGCCGAAGCCGTCCGCCTCGCCGCGGGCGTTGAAGTGGATGGGGATTATTTCCGGCAGGGAGGAATAGCGGATAAGCGCGTAAGCGACCGTCAGCACGATGATGAGCGCACTGACGAGCATCGGGATGCGGGTGGGAGCAGATTTTTTCATG
>CALJDB010000145.1 GCA_938023775.1 uncultured Clostridia bacterium | reverse complement strand
AGCAAGCCCTTTTCAGCGGAAAACCCGCATATTTTCGTCGTAGACCTCAAGCCGTGTGAACTCGGCGAAGTCCGGCGCGAGCTCCGGCGCCTTCTGACGCAGGGCGGCGGCGAGGTGGTCGGGGTTCAGCGTCGGCTCCTGCGCGGAGATGACGGCGGCGACGTCCACCCGTCCGGGTGCGGCGGAAAACGCGATTTCGCGGATGGCGGGGGCGATGTCGCTCTCCCCTTCCCCGCGCTTGGTCTTGCGCGTGATGACGATCCGCTCCCGCGCGAAAAAGCGCTGGAGCCCATCGCGCATCTCCTGTGCGTCGCGCGCGTCATACTCGAACACACCGGCGACGCGCAGCCACTTCAGCTCGCGCACCTTGCGCCCGTTCGGATAGGCCTCCAGCGCGGCGATGCCCTGCGGCATGGCGGCGGTGAGGCGCGCCGGCAGCGCGGCGAGATCCGTCTCCTCCGTCAGCTGAAAGTCCATCAGCTCGCATTCGCTGGAGCAGCCGACGCCGAGCGGCAGCAGAATGGAGATCACCGGGTGGGGATTGAAGCCCTCGCTGTATTTGAGCGGATAGCCTGCGCGCAGGAACGAGCGCTGAAGCGTCCGCATCAGATCCAGATGGGAGATATAGATAGCCTTCCCTTTTTTGGAAAACCGCAGTCTCAGTTTTTCAGACATCGCATTTCCCTCCGTTCAGCGCCGCCGCGCCGCAGCCGACGCAGCCGTGGCGGCAGTCGGGGCTCAGTGTTCCTGCATAGCAAAGCTCCAGCTCGCGCCGCAGATGGCGCTTCGTGACGCCCATGTTGATATGGTCCCACGGGAACACCTCGTCCGCGCCGCGCTCCCGTGTCGTATAAAACGCGGGGTCGACGCCGCATTTTTCGAGCGCCGCCATCCAGCGGTCGAAGCTGAAAAAGTCGCTCCACGCTTCCAGTCTGCCGCCCGTGCGCCAGACCTCCTCGATCACGGGACCGATGCGCCGGTCGCCGCGGGAGAGGATGCACTCGATGACGCTCGTGTCCGCGTCGTGCCAGTTATAGGTGACGTTGCGCGCCGTCAGGTTTTCGCGCAGGAGCTTCACGCGGCGGCGGTATTCCTCAGGCGTTACCATCGGGACCCACTGGAAGGGCGTGTGGGGCTTCGGGATAAAGCAGGAGGTCGAGATCGTGATGCGCACGCCGCGGTTTTTGTTCGTCGCGCTCTCGCGCCATGCGTGCAGCACGTCGTTCGCGATCTGGGCGATGCCGAGCACGTCCTCGTCCGTCTCGGTCGGGAGTCCGAGCATGAAATAAAGCTTCAGATTATTCCAGCCGCCGGCGAAGGCGACGCGGCAGGACTCCAGCAGGTCCTCCTCGCGGACGTTTTTGTTGATCGCGTCACGCAGGCGCTGGGTGCCCGCTTCGGGCGCGAAGGTGAGCCCCGATTTACGCACCTTCTGCACGCGCTGCATGATGTCCATGGAGAAGTTATCCGCGCGCAGCGAGGGCAGCGCGAGCCCGATGCTGCGGGGGATGCAGTAATCGAGCAGCCCGTCGCAGAGCTCGCCGAGCCCGCGGTAATCGCTGGAGCTGAGGGACGAGAGCGTCACCTCCTGATAGCCGGAGCTCTGAAGCGCCTCGATGCCCTGCGCGACGAGCTTTTCGCTGCTGCGCGAGCGCACGGGGCGGTAGACCTGTCCCGCCTGACAGAAGCGGCAGCCGCGCACGCAGCCGCGGAAAAGCTCCAGATTCACGCGGTCATGGACGATCTCCGTGCTGGGCACGATCTGGTCCGTCGGGAAGGGGCTGTTTTCAAAATCACGGACGATGCGCTTCGTCACCATGGCGGGCGCGCCGTCGCGCGGCGTGACGGCGGCGAGGGTGCCGTCCGGGTTTTCCGCCGTGTCGTAAAGGCTCGGAACATAAATGCCCGGAATTTCCGCCGCGGCGCGGAGAAAGCGCGGCTTCGTCCAGCCCTCGCGCTTCGCCTGCTGAAGCAGCACGAGCAGCTCGTTATCGACCTCCTCGCCCTCGCCGAGGATCATCAGGTCGAGGAAGTCCGCCATCGGCGCGGGATTGCAGCAGCTCGTCCCGCCCGCGAACACGAGCGGCAGCAGCGCCGTCCGCTCCGCGGCGTGCAGCGGGATGCCCGCGAGGTCCAGCATATTGAGCACCGCCGTATAAGCCATCTCGTAGCCGAGGGAGAACGCCACGGCGTCGAATTCGCTGACCGGGTCGCCGCTTTCGAGCGCGTAGAGCGGAACGCCCGCGGCGCGCATCTCGCGCTCCATATCGTCCCAAGGCGCGAAAACGCGCTCACACCACACGCCCGGCAGGGCGTTCATCGTGCTGTAAAGAATACGCATGCCGACGTTGGACATGCCGATCTCATAAACATCCGGGAAGCAGAAGGCGACGCGCAGGTCCACTTCCGCCTTGTTCTTGATGATCTCGTGATACTCGCCGCCGGTATAGCGCGCGGGCTTCTGCACCCGCGGCAGGATGCGTTTTAAGCGTTTATCCATTTTATAATTATTCTCCAAAGCGTAAGAAATCTATGCTATTCTACACGCTTCGTCGCAAAAAAACAAGTGCCGCGGGAAAATTCGGTCAATCCCCGCGGCAGAAATTGCAGAGCGCGAGCCATGCCGCGCTGAGCAGCAGCCATGGCGCGCCGAAGCGCAGCAGCACCGCCGCGCCTCCGGCGAGCAGCAGCAGTGAAGCAGCACGCGAAAGGCGCCGGGCGCTCCCCTCCCCGACCAGCGCGGCGGCGAGCCGCCCGCCGTCCAGCGGCAGCACGGGCAGGAGGTTGAACGCCGTCAGAAGCGCGCTCGCCGTCCCGCTCCGGCGCAGGAATGCGCCGCCCGCCGTCAGCCCAAGCAGCGCCCAGAGCGCGCCGAACGCCGGTCCCGCCGCGATCGCGAGCGCCTCTCCCCCGCGCGTCAGCGCCCCGGCGTAAGCCATCTCCGCGCCGGAGAGCCCCAGCGTCACGCGCGTGACGCGCGCCCCGCCGAGCCGCAGCGCGAGCGCGTGGCCCGCCTCATGCACCGCTGCGGCGAGCAGCGCCGCCGGAACGAGCCCCCGCTCATCCAGAAACCACGCGAGCGCGAGCGCCAGCGCCGCGCCGGGGCGTACCGTCCAGCGAACGCGCCTCATGTGCCGTCGTCGTTGATGTAGTATTCCGGGTTCAGATAGCGCCCGTCCCGCGTCAGCTCAAAGTGCAGGTGCGGTCCCGTCGCCATCCCCGTCGCGCCGACGAGCGCGATGCGCTCCCCGCGCGCCACGGTCTGCTCCGCCGAGACATAGAGCGTGCCGCAGTGGGCGTAAAGCGTCTCCCAGCCGTCGCCGTGGTCGATGCGGATATAGTTGCCGAAGCTGTCGGACCAGCCTGCGAACGTGACGGTGCCGCCCGCGAAGGCGAGCACGTCCTCGCCGGAGGCTGCGGCAAGGTCCGTGCCGTAGTGAAAGCGCACGATGTTCAGGATCGGGTGCAGCCGGTAGCCGAAGCCGGAGGAATTATACCCGCTGACCGGCACGGCATAATCCCACGGCAGCGGCTCGTAGTCAAGGTCCACCTTCTCCGGCAGCTCATAGTCTGCAAACGCCGCCTGCGACTCCAAAAACGCCGCCACCGCGGCAGGAACGCGCTCCTCCCGCTCCAGCTCGTCCTCGCCGCGGCTAAGCGCCTCCTGCACGAACTGTGCCGCGGGGCGCGCGCTCGCCGCCGGGAACGGCGCAGCGCTCGTCTGCGCCGGTGCGAATACCGCCCGCACCGCGCTGCGCGCCCGCTCCGCCGCCGAGGGCATCGCGAGCTTCACGCCCACGAGCAGCGCGATCACCGCCAGAACGGCGGCCCATTTTCCTCGTTTCATTGCGCATCATCACACTCCGCCGCCCATTATAATTCCACATCCCCGCAGGATAAGTCGAAGCCCGCCGGAATGCTTTTTTCGCTTTTTTCCCGTTTTTTGGCGGAAAGCGCTTGACAAGTGCGTTTTTTTTCATTATAATGAGCGGGCGTCTTGAGAAAGGCGCGGAAAAATCGGGG
>CALJDB010000144.1 GCA_938023775.1 uncultured Clostridia bacterium | reverse complement strand
GTGGCAGGGCGGGCACCAGATCTTGTAGCGCAGGTTGCCGCAGCCTTCGGGCTGATTCTTCGAGGGGATGTTGATCCAGCGGAAATACCACTGCATCATCTTCGGCGTGGCGTTTGCATAGTGGCTGTAAGTCGCGAGGTAGCCGGTGCCGTCGTCCATCATGCGGTAGCCGAAGACGGGGCGGTCATACTGACCGGGGAGCTGGAGGTGCTTTTTCCAGTCCGCGGCGGTCAGCGTCTGATCCTGCCGCAGGGGACCATGGTCCATGATCTCCTGAAACAGCGGACCGAGCCCGCTGAGGGGCAGGTCGTAATATTTGCAGAGCGGCAGCGCGCGCTCCGCCGGGGTGAGTTCGGGGCGGTATTCGATATTCATGCGGGATGCCTTTCTCTTCAATAATGCGGTTTTTTAAGGCGCGCCCATGGCTTATGCCAGCTCCTCGGCGCGGCAGCAGGAGACGAAGTGTCCGGTCTCGATCTCGCGCAGCGTCTGCGTTTCATGGCATGCCTCCGCCGCGTAGGGGCAGCGGGGCGCGAAGCGGCAGCCGGGCTTCGGGTCGATGGCGGAGGTGATCTCGCCGCGCAGCTGCACGCGCTGCATGGGCTGGAAAATGTCCGTGGACGGGATGGCGGAGAGCAGCGCCTTCGTGTAAGGGTGCGTCGGGCGGCGGAACAGCTCCTCCGTCGGGCTCTTTTCCAGAAGCTGGCCCAGATACATCACGCAGATGCTGTCCGAAATGTGGCGCACGACGGAGAGGTCGTGGGTCACGAACATATAGCTGAGCCCCTTCTCCTCCTGAAGGTCCATGAGCAGGTTCAGCACCTGCGCCTGAATGGAGACGTCGAGGGCGCTCACCGGCTCGTCGCAGACGATGAACTCCGGGTCGAGCGCGAGCGCGCGGGCGATGCCGACGCGCTGGCGGCGTCCGCCGTCGAGCTCGTGGGGGTAGCTGAAGCGCAGGCGCTTGTCAATGCCGACGAGCTCCATCAGGCGGTCGGTCTGCTCGTCGATCTCGCTGCGGCTGCGGCTGCCGGCGATGCGGAGCGGCTCCTTGACGGTCGTGTCGATGCGCTTGCGCGGGTCGAGCGAGGAAAACGGGTCCTGAAAGATGATCTGCGCCTTTTCGCGCAGCGCGCGCAGCGCGCGGCCGCGGACGTGGGTGACGTCCTCGCCGTTCATCAGCACCTGCCCGTCCGTCGCCTCTAAAAGCCGGATGATGGTCCTGCCGAGCGTGCTCTTTCCGCAGCCCGATTCGCCCACGACGCCGACGGTCTCGCCGCGCCCGATGGTGAATGACACGTCGTCCACGGCGTGAACCGTACCGGTCGGGGTCCTGAAATATTTCTTGAGGTTTTTGACTTCGATCAGCGTATCCATCTTCTCATACCTCCCCGGCGCGGCGGCAGCGGCACCAGTGTCCGTTTTCCATCTCCACGACCGGCATCTTTCCGCTCCGGCACGCCTCCTGCGCGTATGGGCAGCGCGGGTGGAAGGTGCAGCCTTCGGGCAGCGCCGTCGGGTCCGGCATAGAGCCGAAGATCGGCTTTAGCCGACGGCTTCCGGCGTTCATGCTCGGCAGCGAGCCGAACAGCCCGCGCGTGTAAGGATGGGCGTTATTGACAAAGATCTCATACTTGCTGCCGTATTCGATGATCTCGCCGGCGTAGACGATGGCGACGGTGTCGCAGTTCTGCGCCACGACGCCGAGATCGTGGGTGATGAGGATGGTGGAGGTGCCGTATTTCTCCTTCAGCCCCGCCATCAGCTCCAGAATCTGCGCCTGAATGGTGACGTCGAGCGCCGTCGTCGGCTCGTCGGCGAGCAGCAGCTCCGGGTTGCAGGCGAGCGCCATGGCGATGACGATGCGCTGCTTCATGCCGCCGGAGAACTCGTAAGGGTAATTATGGAAGCGGTCGCGGCTGATGCCGACGAGGTCGAACATTTCGAACGCCTTTTCGCGGGACTCCTCGGCGCTGAAGTTTCCATGCAGGGCAATGCCCTCCTCCACCTGCCTGCCGACTGTGATGACGGGGTTCAGCGCCGTCATCGGGTCCTGAAAGATCATCGCGATCTTTCTGCCGCGGATATGGAGCATATTGCCCTCCGGCTCCCGGAGCAGGTCCGTGCCGTCGAAGCAGATCTCGCCGCCGCGGACGCGGGCGGGCGGGTTCGGCAGGATGCGGAGGATGGAGCGGGCGATGGTCGTCTTTCCCGCGCCGGTCTCGCCGACGAGGGCGAGCGTCTCGCCCTTTCTCATATCAAAGGACACGCCGTTCACGGCGTGGACCACGCTGCCGCCCGCGGTGTATTCCACCACGAGGTCGCGCACGGAGAGGAATTTTTCTTCGTTCATATACCCTCTCGCCTCACTTTCTCAGCTTGGGATCGAGCGCGTCGCGCAGACCGTCGCCCAGAAGGTTCGCCGCCAGCACCGTCAGCGCGATGAAAACGCCGGGGAAGATGATCATATAGGGGCAGCTCATGATATAGTTCCGCGCGCCGGAGAGCAGTGCGCCCCACTCCGGCGTGGGCGGCTTGACACCGAGGCCGATATAGCTCAGCGACGCCGCCATGGTGATGTTGTCGCCGATGCCCATGGTGAGGCAGACGATCATCGGGGAGCAGGTGTTCGGCAGCAGGTGGCGGAACATGACGGACATGCGCGAGCAGTTGATTGCCTCGCACGCCTCCAGATATTCCGCGCTGCGCTCCGAGAGGATCTGGGCGCGCATGATGCGCACGCTCGCGGGCACCTGGCTGATGGAAAGCGCGAGCACGGTGTTCACAAAGCCGTCGCCCAGCGCGACGGAGACGATGATGCAGAGGAGCACGCTCGGCAGCGCGCTCAGCACGTCCATGGCGCGCATGATGACCGTCTCGATCCAGCCGCCGAAATAACCGGCGAAGCAGCCGAGCACGATGGCGACGACCGTGGAGAAGATCGACGCGGCGAAGCCGAGCGCCAGCGAGTAGCGTCCGCCGTAAAGCAGGCGGGAGAAGAGGTCGCGGCCCATCTGGTCCGTGCCCATGATGTGGGCGGCGGAGGGCGGCTGCTTCATCGCCTTCAGGTCCGGCTCATTCGGCCCGTAGGGGGCGATGACCGGCGCCAGAAGCGAGAGCAGGATGATGAGCACGAGCAAAACGGCGCCGAGCTTCGCGGCGGGAGAGCGGACGGTGCCCTTCAGAATGTCGAGGAACATCGAGGGCTTTTTGATCTTTTCGCCCTGCGGGGCGGGTCTGGTTTTCTGTTCCGTCATCGTTTTTTTTCAGCTCCTTCCGCTCGCGAATTTGGCTTTGACGCGCGGGTCCACCGCGGCGTAGGTCAGGTCCACCGCCAGCATGATCAGCGAGATGACCACCGCGAAGAAGAGCACGCAGGCGCGCACCGCGGGATAGTCGCGCGTGTTGATGGCGGTCAGCAGATAGAGCCCGACGCCGGGGATGGAGAAGATGGACTCGATGACCGGACTTCCGGCGATGACCGCCGCGAGGATGCGCCCGATGTTCGTGATGGTGGGCATCAGCGCGTTCGGGAGCATGTGCTTATAGATCACAGTGCTTTCCTTCAGACCCTTGGCGCGGGCGGTCGTGATATAGTCCGCACGCAGGACCTCCACGATGCTGTTGCGTCCGAAGCGCGCGTTCACGGCGATGCCGGTGATGGCGCTCGCGATGATGGGCATGATGTAGCACTGCCATGTGTCGATGCCGTAGTTCGGCAGGATCTGGAGCTTGGCGGAAAAGAGGATGATCATCATCAGCGCCACCCAGAAGTTCGGCGCAGCGATGAAGATCATCGCGATCGCCATGACGAGCGAATCCTGCCAGCGGCCGGCGTGGACGCCGGCGAAAATGCCCATCAGCAGTCCGATGACGAGGTTGATGACCATGGCGGAGAGCCCGATGATCAGCGTGTAGGGCATGCGGTTGGCGAGCTCCCGGAACACGGGAGTTCCGTAAGTCCACGAATTTCCGAAGTCAAAGCGCAGGAAGGTCTTGTACATAAAGTCGCCGAGCTGGACCAGATAGGGCCGGTCGATGCCCAGCTTGGCTGCCATGGCAGCCTTTTCCTCCACGGTGGCGTTCGCGCCCATCAGCGCGTCCGTCGGGTCCGCGGGGGTGAAATAGAGCACGGTGAAGATCAGAAACGCGGTCACGATCACAATCAGCACCGTTGCCAGAAGGCGTCGCAGAATAAATTTTCCCATAGTCAAAACTCCTCAA
>CALJDB010000143.1 GCA_938023775.1 uncultured Clostridia bacterium | reverse complement strand
CCCGCCGCAGGCTGTCAAGTTTATGAGCCTGATGCCCCTCTTCGCCGTCCCCGGCAGCATCTTCTCCGGCTGGCTGGACCAGAAGATCGGCGCGCGCCGCAGCGGTATCGTCCTCGCCGTGTTCTTCGCCATCGGCACCGCGTTCGGTGGCTTTATGCCCTACAGCCGCCTGACGAACTGGCTGTTCTTCGGCTTCACCGTCTTCTGGGGCGGCGCGATCAGCAACCTTCCCCAGAGCCAAGCCTGCTCCGTGTTCGGCTTCCGCGATTACCCTGCGCTCTGGGCCGGCATGAACCCCATCATGTCCCTCATCCGCGTGCTGAACTCCTCCGTTCTGGCGTTCGCCCTCAGCAGCCTCGGCGGCTACCGCGACGCCTACAAGATCTTCTGCGGCTGCGCCGTCGTCGCAGGTATCCTGCTCTTCCTCTCCGATAATCAGGTCATTAAAAAGCCCGGCGAAAAGCCCACCGGCGCCATCAAGTAAGAATTTGCAAAAGAAGAAGCGGTCCCCGCAAGGGGATCGCTTCTTCTTTTGCTTCAGCCCACCGTAAACACCCCGCGCAGCGCGCAGCCGGCGCCGAGCCGCGTGATCACGCTCTCCAGCGCAGGAGCAAAGCAGTCCCGCTCGCGCTCCGGCACGCCGAGGGCGTCAAACGCGGCGCGGAGCACCCCGACCCCCTCTGCTGCAAGAAGCGCCGCGAGCGCCTCCGCCTGCTGCGGACGCAGCAGCAGCGCCTCCTGCTCCGCGCCGAGCGCGGCGAGGGCGAGCGCGTTCGCGAACACCGGCTCGCAGAGATTGAAGCAGAGCCCGCGCCAGCCGGGCAGAAACGCCGCGTAAAGCGCGCGGCACGCCGTCGGGGAAAAGCGCCGCAGAAAGCGAAATTCCGCACCCAGCCGCCGCAGATACGCCTCCGCGAGCGAAACGCCGCAGAGCCCCTCCGGCAGCGGTGCGAGCAGCGGATAGTCGATGGCGCAGGGCACGGCGTCCGCCGCGTCCACGGCGTCGTAGCGCCGGAAAAAGCGTCCGAGCTCGCGCAGCGTCTCGTCCAGAAAAACGCTCCGCACCGCAGGGCGCGCGATGCAAAGCGCCTCCCACGCCGCCTTCGCCGCGTCCCGCCGCGCCAGCAGCGCCGCCCTGCCCCGCCGCAGCCGCAGCGCGAGGTCCGCGCCCGTCTCCGGGCTCTCCGCGAGCGTATAGAGCAGCGAGCGCAGCAGCGCCTCCGCCCGCGCCGTCGGCATGGAGCTGCTCTCCGGACCGCAGACGCGCCGCGCCTCGGCGCAGAAAAGCGCCCAGAGCGCCTCCGGCTCCGCGCCGGGGATCAGCGCCGCGCCGCTCATAAAAACGCCTCCGCCGCGCGGCAGAGCGTCTCCGCCTCCGCCTCGGCGAGCAGCTCGGTCTGCCCGCCCGCGGGTCCGTTGAAGATCGCCGCCATCGCGCGGGCGAGCGCCTCGTCCGGGATGCGCTCGCGCGTCAGGGTCTTGAAGCGGTAAAAAAGCTCCAGCAGCTCCGCGAGCAGCGCCGCCCAGCTCTCCCGCTCCGCATAAGGCGAGGGCGCGAACGCCCGCACGAGCTCCGTCAGTGCCCCCGGCGAAAACGCGATTCGCCCCTCCGCCCGCAGCGCCTCGCCCTGCGCCTCGGCAATCTCCGCCGCCTCCGCCGCGCTGAGCATAAGCCCCCAGCGCGCCCCCAGCGCCGCGCAGGAAAGCGCCTCTCCGCCCCCCGGCGTCCCCAGCGCCATCAGCTCCTCCAGCATAAAAAAACGCCTCCTCATCTGATCTGTAAAGGGTTTTATACACCCAGCCGACGCAAATGACAAGACTTGATTTTTCCGTGATTTTGTGGTAATATAAAGTCAAGCTCAGGGGAGAAATTTTTTCTCCCCTGAGCCTTTTATATCAAAAATCTCCCGTTCACCCGTCCCCGTCAGCACCCCCGGCGCAGACCTCCTCTGCGATCATAGGGAAGGATGCCCGTTTTCCGCCCTTTATCATCCCCGCAGCGCCTTCAGATTCTTCAGCGCCGCGGGCGTGTTTTCCGTGATGCAGCGAAGCGTTTTACAGCCGGGCAGCGCCGCGCAGCCGGCGCATGTCTCCAGCCCCTTTTCGCGGACGCATTTGCGGATCTCGCAGAGCCCGGCGCAGAAGGGCGTCTTCTCCCCTTCCATGCGGCAGCCGGTGCAGCGGATCATCTCCGGCGTGATCGTCACACCGTTGAGCGCGGTCCACAACGCGGCGGTGCGCTCGCGAAGCGCCGCGTCGTCCGTGACCGTCGCGACTCTGGCGTCGCAGCGCTCGCAGTCCAGCCCGCAGCAGGCAATCATTTGCTTATTCATACTCTCTCCTCCGTTTTCGTTCCGATCAGCGCACGAAACGCGGCATCCCGGTCGATATTTCCCGTTACGAAGCCCGGGATCTCTTTAATCGCCTTGCAGACGCTGATGCTGAAGCCCGTCAGAATCCCGCCGATCTCCCGATCGGACCACCGGCAGCCGCCGGTCACAATCAGCGTGGCAAGACTGTGGACGACGAGCCATAGATCCCGGAAATAGAGGTCTGCCTCCGCATCGCCGAGGCGATAAATGTCCGTCAGCGTCGGGCGGACGCGCGCCTGAAGGCGGCGCATAGCCTCCATCGCGCCGCCCTCCCGCTCCTCCGTCCGCGTCAGGAACAGCAGACGGTAAAGCTCCGGCTCCTCCCGCGCGAAACGGATATACTGCATTCCGACGCCCAAAAACGGAATCTCCTCGCGCAGTCCCGCCTCGGCGTAAGCGTCATACACGCGCACCGCGGCGGCGCGGACCTCCCGCCGAACGCCGTCCATGGAGCCGAAGGCGGTGAAAACCGGCTGGGTGGAGGTTCCGAGCTCGTCCGCCAGCGTTTTGGCAGTGAGCCCGTCGAGCCCCCGCGCCCGCACGACCCGCAGCGCCGCGGCGGTCATTTCTTCCCTTGTGAATTTGTTTTTCGGAGCCATATAAAACGCCCTTTCCGATGTGTGATCTCGATAAACACCGTCCGATATATATTCAAAATTATATCCCACAAAAGCCGCGCTGTCAAGCGCCGAGAGCGCAAAAAACCGCCGGTGTCGGCTTCGGTGCCGAACGGCGGTTTTTGCGCCCTCAAAGCGCCTGCAATATCTCCCCGATATCCCCCCGTCAATGCAGATGCTGCGCTCCCAGCTGGTGTCCGGGGCGTATGCCTCGCCGAGATTGAGGCAGACATAGACCGCGCGGGGATTTTTTGCCGTCATCCGCCAGAAGGGATATTTGATAATGGCGGGCGTGTTGCCGCCGATACCGAGCTCCAGATAGAGGACGCGCTGCGTCTCCCGGCTGCGGAGAAAGGCGGCGTGCCAGCCCTCGTCCTCGGCGAACGTGTCGTCGCACCGCAGATTCATCTCCGCCTTCCAGCGCCGCACCGCGTCCACGGCGAGCGCCGCCGCGCGCTCGTTCGGGAACCGAAATACGCCGGTGGAGATGCAGCAGAACGCAAGGCTCTCCACCCCGTTTTCCTCCGCGAGCGCGAGGCAGGCGCGGTAACAGGACGTCAGCCGCCGCTGCTCATCGGCGATAAATGGAAGGTGCTCATCCTGTGCGATATGGAGGAAAAGGGACTGCTCACCCGCAAGGTCTATGCCGAGGTGCCCCCGCGCGTGGAATACACCCTGACCGACACCGGCTACAGCCTGCGCCCCATCCTCGACTCCATGGTCGACTGGGGCAGGGATTACCAGCGCAAAAACGGAGCCGCGCCATGCGTTCCATGAGACCTGACCGGCTCGTCGCCGTCCGCTCGCTGCGCATCCCGGAGGCGGGCGGGAGTATCCCGGCGCTGCTGCTCTCGCCGCGCTCCGGCGCAGCTGGGGCGACAGGCGTTCTGTGGCTCCACGGCGGCGGCTACTGTCTCGGCATGAAGGAGATGGTCCACGCCTCGCGCGCCGTCGACCTTGTGCGGCGCTTCGGCGCTGTGGTGCTCGCGCCGGGCTACCGGCTGGCGCTGCGCGCGCCCTTCCCCGCGGCGCTGGACGTCTACCACACGGATATGCACGCTTTCGACATGATGGCGCCGGACGACCCGCGCAGCATCGAAGCCGCCGAGACCTTCAACCGCCGCTTCGCCGCCGCGCAGCAGCGCTGCTTTGCCCCGCAGAGCTGAAAATCAAAACAGGCATTTCCCGTCTGCGGACGGGAAATGCCTGTTTTTTCATTCACGCTTTGCTCTTTTTATGATACCCGCAGTCGCAGTAGGGTCCGCCGGAGGCGAGGGTATATTCCCGGACGAAGTCCGACGCGCCGCCGGCTTCGCTCATGGTGTAATCGAGGCGGCAGAGCGCGGGGGTAAGATCGTAGAGTCCGAGCTGCTTCATCAGGACGCAGATGCCGCAGCAGGTGAAGCGCGCTTCATAGCCGCTGCCGTCCGGATACTCGGAAAAGTCGAAATTCCACGAATAGGGGTTGCGGTCCCCGGCGCGGAGGGCGGCGGAGGCGCGCATTGCGGCAATGTCCTTCGGCGTAAACTTTGCCCTGCCGCTCTTGCGGCAGAACCGGCGCATCGGTCCGGTCATCATGGCGCGCGCATAATAGTCCGTCAGGCGCCCGACGTCCGGGCTCTCCGGCATGGAGAGGATGAACGCGGCAAGCAGCGCGCAGTTCACGATATTCATCCGGAACCGGTCGCCCCTTTCAAATTCCGGCAGTCCGGCGATGATCTCCCGATAGCGCGGGTTCGCCGCAGCAGCCACGGCGCGCGCCGCCGCTGCGTCCAGGCCGAACACCGCCGTCAGCTCCCGGCGGAAGGAGCCGCCGAACAGCGCCCACATGCCAAAGGGCATTCCCATATACCTCATTTCGCGCCTCCGAAGCTCAGGCGCACGATCTGCATCTTCATCATCCTGTCCCCAAGCCGCGCCATCAGGCGGAAAAAGCCGCTTATGGCGGGGTCCTTCAGATCGTTGTAGCCCAGCATAAACGCCCGGCTCGCGACGCCGAGCCCCGGCGCCCAATCGCCGAGCTCCCGCTTCGCGTCCGCCACGGCGAAATACGCCCCGACGTCCTGAACCCCCGCGCTCTTGACCCATGTCTTCAGCATCAGCTTCACCGCCGTCCGGTTCGCCGCGTCGAAGACAAGCCGCCCGCCGGGGAACGCCGCCGCCATCGCACCGACGAGCGCGCGGACCTGCTCCGTGCGGAAATAATAGAACACGCCCGCCGCAAAAAACACCGCTCCGCCGCGCGCGTCGATGCGGTCCATCCACGAAAAATCATTCAAGTCGCAGGCGACGTTCTCCTCCCGCTCCCCGGCGGGCAGCAGCGCGTCGCGCACGGCGATGACATCCGGAAAGTCGAGGTTATAGATCCGGCAGCTGCCGTTATCGCAGCGGCGTCCGGTGTCGTCCAGCCCGCAGCCGAGATTCACGACCGCGGCGTCCGGGTGGCTTTTCAGATAGTCCCGCACCTCCCACGCGAGATCGAGCTGGCGCATCGCGACCTCAAGAAAGCCGAAGCGCTGCATCGTGCTTTTCGCCCGCCCCTCCAGCGCCGAAAAGTCATAGTCCACTGCGCCGATGAGCAGCGCCGCGGTCTCGTCGCGGTAGATTCGCGGGTAAAGCTCCGAGCAGGCGCGCCGCGCGTAAAGCGGGATGACCAGCGTCTCCTGCACCGTGTTTTTCTCAATGTGGTATTTTTTTGTCTCGTTCACTTTTTCTCCTCCGCCGCAGTTAGTTTTGTCTAACCGCGCTGTTCAAAAAAAGCCGCCTCTGCGGCAGCCCCC
>CALJDB010000142.1 GCA_938023775.1 uncultured Clostridia bacterium | reverse complement strand
TTGTCTAAAACTTCTAATGAGAGGAAGGGATCAAAAACGCATGCTGAGTAAGCTTTTCAAGTACATCCGCGGCTACGAAAAAGCGGCGATTCTGGCGCCGCTGCTCGTTATCGTGGAGGTCGTGTGCGAGCTTATATTGCCGAAGCTGATGAGCGGCGTTATCGACACCGGCATTGAGGGGGACGGCGGCTTTTCTTACATTCTGAAGGTCGGCGCGGTCATGCTGGGGCTCGCCGTGTGCAGTATGCTCGCCGGCGCCGCCAGCGTGAAGTTCGCCGCCCGGTCCAGTCAGGGCTTCGGCGCGAATCTGCGCAAGGCGATGTTCGACCGCGTGCAGGAGTTCTCCTTTGCGGACATCGACCGCTTTTCGAGCGCCTCGCTCATCACGCGCCTCACGAACGACGTCAACAACATTCAGAGCATGGTGAACATGGGTCTGCGCATCCTCATCCGCGCGCCGTTTATGCTCATCGCCGCGCTCGCCGTCTGCCTCTCCATCAACGGAAAGTTGACGCTCATCCTCATCTGCGTCGTGCCGGTGATGGCGCTCGCCGTCGGGCTTTTGATGAAGGCATGCCGCAAGCTCTTTGAGCTTTTTCAGAAAAAGATCGACGGGCTGAACGACTCCGTGCAGGAAAACCTCGTCGCTATCCGCGTGGTGAAGGCGTTCGTGCGCGAGGACTATGAGAAGAAAAAATTCAAAAAGAGCAACGACGAGCTGCGCGACGCGGCGATCAACGCGGTGACGCGCGTGGTGTTCATGCAGCCCATCATGATGGTCGCGTTCAACGTTTCCATCGTGCTCTCCCTCTGGATCGGCGGAAAATTCGTCGTCGGCGGCTCGCTGCTGACCGGTGAGCTCTACTCTTTTATCAGCTACATCATGAACGTTCTGATGAGCGTCATGATGCTCGCTTTCACGCTGCTCCAGCTCACCCGCGCACGCGCCTGTGCCGAGCGCATCAACGAGGTGCTCGACACCGTGCCCGACATCCGCGACGGCGAGAATGCCGCCCAGACCGCCCTGCCCGCCCCGCGCGGCAGCGTCGAGTTCCGGGACGTCAGCTTCCGCTACGTCGCGACCGGCACCGGCGACGACGTGCTGAGCCACATCGACCTCAAAATAGAGCCGGGCGAATTTGTCGCCATCGTCGGCGGCACGGGCGTCGGCAAGAGCTCGCTCGTGAACCTCATCCCCCGCTTTTACGACGTGACCGGCGGCGCCGTGTATGTCGACGGCGTGGACGTCCGCGACTACCCGGTCGAGGCGCTGCGCGAGCGCATCGGCATGGTGCTCCAGAATAACGTTCTCTTCTCCGGCACGATCCGCGAAAATCTGCTCTGGGGCGACCCGAACGCCACGGAGGAGGATATGATTCAAGCCACGAAAAACGCGCAGGCTTACGACTTCATCATGAGCTTCCCGGACGGCTTCGACACCTATATCGACCAGGGCGGCGTCAACGTCTCCGGCGGCCAGAAGCAGCGCCTTTGCATCGCACGCGCGATGCTGCGCCACCCGTCCATCCTTATCCTCGACGACAGCACCTCCGCCGTGGACAGCGCGACGGAAGCCGCCATCCGGGAGAGCTTCAGCAAAAACCTCAAGGGCACGACCGTCATCATCATCGCCCAGCGCATCTCCTCCGTCCGCCACGCGGACCGGATCGTCATCCTCGACGACGACCACATTGCCGGGCTCGGCACCCACGACGAGCTGCTCGCGACGAACGCGATCTATCAGGAGATCTATAACTCCCAGCAGGAAGGGGTGATGGAGCAGTGAGCGAAGCAAAGACCGAAAAGAAGCAGAAATTCAAGGCTGCACAGAGCCAGAACGGTCCCGGCGGTCCCGGCGCGCGCGGCGGCTATCAGAAGCCGAAGGACGCAAAAAAGACCATCCGCCGCCTGATCGGATATATGACGAAAAATCCCCTGCCGCTCATTCTCGTCACGGTCTGCCTCATCGTCAGCACCGTGGCGTCCATCGGCGGGACCTATATGCTCCGCCCGATCATCAACGGTCTTGTCGCGGACGGCGCCGCGGCGGAAAAGGTGCAAAAGCTGCTCGGCAGCTGTATTTTCCTGCTGCTGCTCTATCTGCTGGGCTCCGCCGCAACCTATGTGCAGGCGGCGACCATGGCGCGCCTTGCCCACAACGCGGCAAACCACCTGCGCGGCGACCTGTTCAACGCGCTCGAGAGCCTGCCGCTCAGCTATTTTGACCGCCACACCCACGGCGAGCTGATGAGCCGCTTCACGAACGACGCGGACAACGTTGCCCTCGCGATGGAGCAGAGCTTCGTCAACATGTTCTCCTCCGGACTGACCTTCATCGGACTCGTCGCCGTGATGATCTATACCTCGCCGATTCTGTTCCTCGTAACGCTTTTGGCGCTCGCCGCGTCGCTCGGCGTGTTCAAGGTCTTCGGTGGCCGCAGCCGCGTTTATTACCGCAAGCAGCAGGCGGCGCTCGGTCAGGTCAACGGCGATA
Organism: uncultured Clostridia bacterium; assembly: GCA_938023775.1. GTDB lineage: Bacteria > Bacillota > Clostridia > Oscillospirales > Oscillospiraceae > SVKR01. The sequence continues at coordinate 3,219 of CALJDB010000142.1, read as the reverse complement.
TTCAGGAGGTCATCGAGGGGCTCAAGGTCGTCAAGGCGTTCACCCACGAGGAGATTGCGAAGGAGGAGTTTGCCGAGCTCAACGAGGCTTACCGCGCCGCCGCGACGGACGCGAACTATTACGCCGGCGCGATCATCCCCCTGAGCGCCAACATCTCCAACATCGGCTACGCGGCGACCGCCGCGGTCGGCGGCTTCCTCGCGCTCGTCATGGGCTTTGACCTCGGCGGCTTCGCCGCCTACCTGCTCTACGCGCGCCAGATCGGACGCCCGCTCGAACAGGTCAGCCAGCAGCTCAACGCCATCATGTCCGCCCTCGCGGGCGCGGAGCGCATCTTCGACGTGATGGACACCCCGCCGGAGATCGACGAGGGCAAGGTCGTGCTGACGCCCGTGGAGCCGCAGGAGGGTCATCGCGCGTGGGCTTGGAAAAAGCCGGACGGCACGCTCGTCCCCCTGCGCGGCGACGTGAGGCTCCAACATGTGAACTTCAGCTACGTCCCCGAAAAGCCCGTCCTGCGCGACGTCAGCGTGTTCGCGAAGCCGGGTCAGAAGATCGCCTTCGTCGGCTCCACCGGCGCGGGCAAGACCACGATCACGAACCTCATCAACCGCTTTTACGAGATCGACGGCGGCACGATCACCTATGACGGCATCGACGTGCGCGAGATCAGCAAGGATTCCCTGCGCCAGTCGCTCGGCGCGGTGCTTCAGGACACCCACCTCTTCACCGGCACGGTCATGGACAACATCCGCTACGGCAGACTCGACGCCACGGACGAAGCGTGCATCGCCGCGGCGAAGAGCGCGAACGCCCACTCCTTCATCCGCCGCCTGCCGGATGGCTACAACACGCTCGTCACCGGTGACGGCAGCAACCTCAGCCAGGGCCAGCGCCAGCTGCTCGCCATCGCCCGCGCCGCGGTCGCCGACCCGCCGGTCATGGTGCTCGACGAGGCGACGAGCAGCATCGACACCCGCACGGAGCAGCACATCCAGCGCGGCATGGACGCGCTGATGGAGGGACGCACCGTCTTCGTCATCGCCCACCGCCTCTCCACCGTCCGCAACGCCGACTGCATCGTCGTCATTGAGCATGGGCAGATCCAGGAAAAAGGCACCCACGAGGAGCTGCTCGCCCTCAAGGGACGGTACTATATGCTCTATACGGGGCAGAACGTGCTGGAGTAAAAAAGTTTTAATTGCAGCGCCGCCCACGGTCTTGACTTGGACCGTGGGCGGCGTGGTTTTTTTAATTTGAACGCGCCGCGCACGGCGCGAAACCTATTGAACCTCCCGCACCCTTGGGGCGAGAAACCCATCACGCCGTCACCCCAGCGCCGCTGCGATCGCCTCCCAATCAACCTCACCCACCACGACATAGCACTCGCTCTCCGCGTCACGGAAGCCCTGCACGGTGACTGTGCGGTCACGGAGGGTGACGTAGCGATAGCCCTCCGGGGCAGTGAGGACGATCTCGAGCCAGCGGCCGCTCTCCTGCATGATGCTGCCGACTGCGGTCAGCCGACGGAGATGCACGGTGCCCAGCGTCTCGCGCAGGGCGGCCTCGTCGGGGTTTTCCGCGGCCTGAAACTGTGTGTCGAGCCAGCTCGCGTAAACGTTCCCGATCTCCCTGCCCTCCGTCAGCAGCAGCGCGTCATAGCTCCCCTCACGATCCGCGACGGCGACGGTGCCGAAGCCCATCGTGACGGCGAACATCACCGCCATCAGCAGCAGCGTGCCGCGCCGCTTTTTCGCCCCGGCGAGCACGGCGCGCAGCCGGTAGCGCAGCGACTCCGCCGAGGCGGAGAGACAGGTCGTGAAGCCGCCCGCCTCCCCCGCCGTGCGCAGCAGCAGCTCGGCGTATTCGCGCCGCCCCGCGCCGTCGAGCGAGTCGGCAACGCTCTCGTCGCAGGAGAGCTCAAGGTCCTCCGACGCCCTGCCCGCCGCGAGCCAGAGCAGCGGGTCGAACCAGCCGAGTGCGCGCAGAAACGCGAGGAACACCTTGGTGTCCAACGTCGCAGCGCTGCAAATGGCGAATCTCGTGGCGAAAAATGAGCGTGAGCTCCGCGTCCGTGTAGTCCCGCGCGGGCAGAACCGTGGCGCGCGTGCGCTTTGAGCGTCCGAGGGAAAAGGGCGCGGCCGCATCCGGCGAGCACAGCAGCGCCGTCTCCTTCCGGTAATCGGCGCGGGTCAGCTCCGCGGTCCAGACGGCGAGGACGCGCGCGTCCCGCACCGGCGCCGCCGCGCGCAGCACGCGGCGGCGAAAGCGCAGGTGGCGCAGCCAGAACGCGCCGTAAACAAGGATGAAGCCCGCCGCCCACACGAGGAAAAACACGCGCAGCGCGCCCTCCGGAATATAGACCGTCCAGCGCGGCACGGGACCGCTGTTCAGCAAGAACCTTGGCGCGTAGAAGAGAAACACCGGCAGCACCCAGAGCGTGGCGCAGCTCCGGGCGGAAAACCGGCGGCGCAGCAGCGGCAGCGCCAGCGCGAGCAGCGCGGCATAAACCGTCAGCAGCAGCAAGATTGCGAGCGCATAGCCGGCAAAGTCACGCAGTCCGCGGCGCGGCCCCTCCACGATCGCGAGCACAAGCAGCGCGGTGAGCATCCCGGCGGGCAGAATTGTGGCGGGCAGCCAGACAAGCGTCTCCTTTCCGCGGTCGCCGCCGAGCGGCGTATCGTTTTCCGCGCCATGCTCCCAGCGCCACGCGCGGCGGTAAGCGAAGCCGACCCCGGCGGCGAGCAGCAGGGCGTAAAACGCGCGCGTCAGCATGGTTTTCCCTCCAGTGCGTCCAGCTCCGCACGCAGCTCGGCCAGCTCCGCAGCGGAGATGCCGCCGTCCACGAGCGAGGCCGCGAGCGCGCTCACGGAGCCGCCGAAGCGGCTTTTCAGGAAGCTGTGGCTCTCCGCGGCGAGATAGTCGCGCCGGGAGATGAGCGGCGTATAGTAATTCGTGCGCCCGCGGCGCTCCACGGCGAGGAAGCCCTTTTCGCAAAGGCGCGAGAGCACCGTCAGCACCGTGCTCGCCGCGCGCGGCGCGAGCTCCCCCTCGATCTCCGACCGCGCCACCGGCGGCGTCCGCGCCCAGACAACCTGCATGACCTCCAGCTCCTCGATATAGTACCGGCCCAGATCGTCATAATCTTCAATATTGGGGTAAATCTCATAGCAGTCCAGATTTTCCGTCAGGTTGATGATCTCCTGCAGGCTGCCGCAA
>CALJDB010000141.1 GCA_938023775.1 uncultured Clostridia bacterium | reverse complement strand
CTTTGCGCCCTTCGCTGCCGTCTGCGCCGCTGCAGCCGCGTCCCCGGCGCTATGAGCTTTTGGAGCTTTTGGTTCATGTTCTTTCCACCGTATCTCTGCCGGGCGCTATTGCCCGCATTGTAATTTAAGATTCTACCATAAATTCCCGCGGAATAAAATACCCAATTTCATTTTTTCCGAAAAAGCGGCGGATAGTATCGCCTGCGGCGGCGCATGCTATGGAAAATCTGCTTTTTCGGAGGGAGAATTAAAGCTTTGCTTGCTGTGATTTTAGCCGGCGGGCTCGGAACGCGGCTCCGGTCCGTCACGGGCGATCTGCCGAAGCCGATGGCGCCCATTGCGGGAAAGCCCGTGCTCGCCCACATTTTAGAGCTGCTGCGCCGCTGCGGCGTGCGCGAGGCGTGCGTCACGCTGCGCTACCGCCCGGAGTGCATCCGGGACTATTTCGGCACCGGGGAGCGCTTCGGCGTCCGCCTCACTTACCACGAGGAGCCCTTTCCGCTCGGCACCGCCGGGGCGGTGCGCGCCTGCCGCGATTTTTACGGCGAACGCGATTTTCTCGTCATCCCCGGCGACTGCGCCTGCGACGCCGACCTCGGCGCGCTGATGGAGGCGCACCGCCGCCACCGCCCCGCCGCGACGATCGCGGTCCACGCCTGCCCGGAGCCGATGGAGTACGGTACCGTGCTCGCCGACCGGAGCGGGCGCATCGTGAGCTTTATTGAAAAGCCCGCGTGGCGGCGGGTGGTCAGCGACATGGTGAACACCGGAATCTATGTCCTCTCCCCCGCGGCGATGGAGCTTGTTCCGGAGGGGCGGGAGTTCGATTTCGCGCGCGACCTATTTCCGACGCTGCTGCGCGCCGGGGAGACGCTCCGCGCCCTGCCGCTGGGCGGCTACTGGCGCGACATCGGCTCGCCGCGGAGCTATTATCAGTGCTGCCTTGATGCGCTGGGCGGCGTCTGGCGTCTGCCCGGCGCGGCGGACAGCCCTCCCCCGCCCGCGCCGGAGCCGGCGGGCGCGCCGCATTACGCCGTGCGCGAGCGCTGCGCCTGCTTATCCCGCGCGCGGATGATGCGGGCGCTCAGCGAAACACTGATGGAGGCGGGCGCGGATTTCTCCGACGGGCTGACGCTCCGCAGCAGCCGCGGCAGCGTCCACATCGCGCCGGAGAGCGACCGCGAGGCGCTGGACATCGAGGCGGACACCCCGGAGCTCGCCGCAGAGTTTTCCGGTCTCGTCCGCGCGCTGGAAGATAAATCTTGAAAAATACAGTCTCCCGGTATAGAATAAGTGCGCTTTTTGCGATTTATTTTTTACGGGGAGACTGTTTTTTATGGACTTCGAACGCCTTCGCCGCTGCCGGCTTTTTCTGCTGGATATGGACGGCACGATGTATCTGACCGCAACGCCCTGCCGCGGCGCGATCGGCTTTATGGACCTGCTCGCGCGGACCGGGCGGCGGGGCATTTATCTCACCAACAACTCCTCCCATAACCACCGCGACTGCGCGCGCGAGCTGCGCGCGATGGGGCTCCCCTGCGAAGCCGACGGCGTGTTCACCGCAGGCATGGCGGCGGGGCTCTGGATGCAGCGGCACATGCCGGGAAAGCGGGTCTATCTCGTCGGGACGCCCGCGCTGCGTGCCGAGCTCGCCGAATACGGCGTGGAGACGACGGAGGATGCCCCCGACGCCGTGCTCGTCGGCTTCGACAGCACGCTGGAATATGGAAAACTCGCCCGCGCGACGAATCTGCTGCGCGCCGGGCTGCCCTATATCGCGACGAATCCGGACCTTGTCTGCCCGATCGAGGGCGGCTTCATCCCCGACTGCGGCAGCATCTGCGCGCTCTTAAACGCCGCTTCGGGGCGCGAGCCGGTCTATGTCGGCAAGCCCTGCCGCGAGCTCGTGGACCTTCTCGCCGCCCAGACCGGCGTTCCCCACGACGAGATCTGCTGCGTCGGCGACCGGCTCTACACCGACATTGCCGTCGGCGTGAACGCCGGAACCGTCACCGCCGCGGTCCTGACCGGCGAAGCGACGCCGGAGCTCATCGCCGCGTCCGATATCAAGCCGGACTACGTGTTCGAGGATATCGGCGCGCTCGCCGAGGCGCTGGAGGGGTGAGGGGTGGTTTTTTCTCGCCCACAGGGGCGAGGGGTTAGAATAGGTTTCGCGCCGTGCGCGGCGCGACCTTCTTTCCCCGCGAGGGGTAAAGTAAGTCGCGTCCCGCGGACGCGAAACATATTCAATTTGCGCCAAAGGCGCATTCAATATTATAAAACCCCGCGCCCCAAGAGCACGAAACGCCCGTTACACCATGCAGCAGCCTTCACATTCCCCGCAGTCGGGGAACTTGCTGTGGTCATATTCAATGCCGTTGCGGTCATAATAGTCCTTGACCGCCGCCTTGATGCTCTCCTCGGCGAGGACGGAGCAGTGGAGCTTGTGGGCGGGGAGCCCGCCGAGGGCGTCCACGACCTGCTTGTTCGTGACGGCGAGGGCGTCCTCAATGGTCTTGCCCTTCACCATCTCCGTCGCCATCGAGCTCGCGGCGATGGCGCTGCCGCAGCCGAAGGTCTCGAACTTCACGTCCTCGATGACGTTGTTGCGGATTTTCAGATACATCTTCATAATATCGCCGCACTTGGCGTTGCCGACCTCGCCGACGCCGTCCGCGTCCGGGATCTCGCCGACGTTGCGCGGGTTCATAAAGTGGTCCATGACCGTTTCGGTATAAAGTGCCATAATGGGTTCCTCCTTCGTTTACAGAATGAATTTCCGCTTGCCGCTGCAAAGGTCCTTCCACATCGGGGACATATTGCGCAGATACTCGACGATCTTCGGCGTTTCGGCAAGGATATAGTCGACCTCCTCCTCGGTGTTCCACTCGCTGAGGCTCAGCCGCAGCGAGCCGTGGGCGACCTCGTGGGGTCTGCCGATGGCGAGCAGGACGTGGCTCGGATCGAGCGAGCCGGAGGTGCAGGCGCTGCCGCTCGAGGCGCAGATGCCCTTCGCGTCGAGCAGGAGCAGCAGGCTCTCGCCCTCGATGCCCTCGAAGCAGAAGCTGACGTTGCCGGGCAGGCGGTTCACGGGGTCTCCGTTGAGCGCGCTGTGGGGAATCTTCGCGAGCCCCGCGATGAGCTTGTCGCGCAGAGCGCTGACCTTGGCGGCGTTTTCGTCGATGTTCGCCGTCATCTCCTTCAGCGCCGCGGCGAGCCCGACGATGCCGGGGATATTCTCCGTGCCGCCGCGCTTGCCGCGCTCCTGCGCGCCGCCCTCGATGAGATTCGTGAGCGCGACGCCCTGACGGGCATAGAGCACGCCGGTGCCCTTCGGACCGTGGAACTTGTGGCCGGAGAGGGAGAGCAGGTCGATATTCTGCGCCTTCACGTCGATATGGAGGTGTCCCGCCGCCTGCACCGCGTCCGTGTGGAACAGCACGCCGCGTTCGCGGCAGACCGCGCCGATCTCCGCGATGGGCAGGACCGAGCCGATCTCGTTATTCGCGAACATCACGGTGACGAGGCAGGTGTCCTCCCGGATGGCGTCCGCCACCTGTTGCGCCGTGACCGTGCCTGTCGCGCCTACGGGCAGGAGCGTGACCTCAAAGCCCTGCCTTTCCAGCTTTTTCAGCGTGTGGAGCACCGCGTGGTGCTCGAACGCGGTGGAGATGATGTGGCGCTTGCCCTTCCGCTCGCCGAGGACGGCGGCGGATAAGATCGCCTGATTATCCGCCTCGCTGCCGCCGGAGGTGAAATACACCTCGCGCGGCGCGCAGTTTAAACACGCGGCGACGGTCCCGCGCGCTGCGGCGAGCGCCTCCGCCGCCTCCTGCCCCGCGGAGTGGAGGCTCGACGGGTTGCCGTAAGTGATGTCGAAGTAGGGCAGCATCGCGTCGATGGCGGTGCGGCTCATTTTGGTGGTCGCGGCGTTGTCCGCATAAACGTGCATAATATCCGGCTCCTTTTTTGTCGACGGCGGAGATCTCCATGCCCTTCCGGACCGACGCTATGGCGATTTCCCCGTTTCGTTAGTATGTTTTACATCCTTAATATGACACAAAATCCCTACTTTGTCAATAGGGATTCAAGGAAAAGTGCTCCGCCCCACGGAAAATCGGGGGCGGAGCGCGGTTTTTTCACTTCACAGGGCAGCTTCCGGCGGCGCCGGGCTGCAAGTCGGAGAGCTTGACGGAATCCAGATAGCCGTTGATGAGCTCGTCCAGCTTTTCCCAAAGCGGCAGCGTGCAGCACTCGCCGGCGCGCGGGCAGGCGTTTTCCGCCCCCTCCAGACACGCGACGGGCGCGAGCGAGCCCTCCGTCAGACGCAATATTTCGCCCACGGAGTACTGGTCCAGCGGACGGCAGAGGCGGTAGCCGCCGTTTTTGCCGCGCTGACCCTCCACAAGCCCGGCCTTGACCAGAACAGAGACGATGCTCTCCAGATATTTCTCGGAGATCTGCTGCTTCTCCGCCACCTGCGGCAGCGGGATGAAGCTCCCCGCATCATAGCGCCCCAGCTCCAGCATCACCCGGAGCGCGTAGCGACCCTTTGTAGAAACCAGCATATCAAAAACCTCCCGTGCTGCTTTGTTTTCAGCATACCATCGTTCGCCGAAGATTACAAGCAATTTTTTCGCGGCGGTGTTCCTTCCGCATCTTCCCTCTTGACGTTAGAGCCCTTTAACTGGTATAATGGCGGCAAAGAATGATTTGTCAAAAAAAGGAGGGATCATCGGCATGAAGGAGCTTTTTACCACGCTGTTTCTGCCGCTGCTGGGGACGAGCCTTGGCGCGGCGATGGTGTTTTTTCTGAAAAAGGAGGTGTCGCCGCGGCTGGAGAAGGCGCTGCTGGGCTTTGCGGCGGGGGTGATGATCGCGGCGAGCGTCTGGTCGCTGCTCATCCCGTCCATCGACATGGCGCGGGCGCAGGGCGGCGTGGCGTGGCTGCCGGCGCTGGTCGGCTTTCTGGCGGGCATCGGCTTTCTGCTGCTGCTCGACAGCGTAATTCCCCACCTCCACTTCGGTAGCGACAAGCCGGAGGGCGTTCCCACCCACCTGAACAAGACCGCGATGCTGCTCCTCGCCGTCACGCTCCACAACATCCCGGAGGGCATGGCGGTCGGCGTGGCGTTTGCGGGCGCGCAGGCGGCGGGCAGCGGCATTTCCGGCGCGGCGGCGCTGGCGCTCTCGCTCGGCATCGCGATCCAGAATTTTCCGGAGGGCGCGATCATCTCGCTCCCGCTGCGCGGGCAGGGCATCGGGCGCGGGAAGGCGTTCGGACTCGGTGTGCTCTCCGGCGCGGTGGAGCCCGCCGCGGGGCTGCTGACCGTGCTGTTCGTCAGCCAGCTCACCGCCGCGCTGCCCTATCTGCTCGCCTTCGCCGCCGGCGCGATGCTCTATGTCGTCATCGAGGAGCTCATCCCCGAAAGCCAGACCGGCGAGCACAGCAACGTCGCCACAGTCGCCGCCGCTATGGGCTTCGCGCTCATGATGGTCCTCGACGTCGCGCTGGGGTGATGTCTCAAATGAGGGAGCGCCGAGAAAGTCATATCAAAGCCGCGAAGCGGCACAATTTAAAGGCTCCCGAAGTGTAAGGGGAGCTGTCAGCCGAAGGCTGACTGAGGGGTTGTAAGCTTGCGCAAACGCCAAGCTCGGTACTCCCGGAAGCTTACAACCCTCCAGTCAGCGCTGCGCGCTGACAGCCTCCCTTGCACAG
>CALJDB010000140.1 GCA_938023775.1 uncultured Clostridia bacterium | reverse complement strand
ATTCCCGTCCTTATACTACCTGCAGCAGAAAGAAGATGTTACTATGACTAAAATTGATATTTTCTCCGGCTTTTTGGGCGCTGGCAAAACGACCCTCATCAAGAAGCTGATCGCTGAGGCCTATACCGGCGAGCAGCTCGTCCTCATTGAAAATGAGTTTGGCGAGATCGGCATTGACGGCGGCTTTATGCAGGACGCCGGGATCCAGGTCAATGAGCTCAACTCCGGCTGCATCTGCTGCTCGCTCGTCGGCGATTTCGCTGCGGCGCTGCGGCAGGTCGTGGAGCAGTACGCCCCGGACCGCATCCTCATCGAGCCCTCCGGCGTCGGCAAGTTGAGCGACATCATCCGCGCCGTCGCGAACGTCGAGGGCATGGAGGTCAACGCCGCCGTGACCGTTGCGGACGCCGGGAAGTGCAGGATGTATATGAAAAACTTCGGCGAGTTCTATGACGACCAGATCCGCCACGCCGGTGCGATCGTTTTAAGCCGCACGGACAAGTGCAGCGAGGAAAAGCTCGCCGCCGCAGTCGAGCTGCTGCGCGGGCTCAACGGTGAAGCCGTCATCATCACGACGCCATGGAGCGAACTCTCCGGCAGACAGATCCTGCGCGCCATGGAGCACACGGACACCCTCGCGCGCGAGCTCGCGGAGTTCGCCGCCGAGCATGCGCATGAAGATGATGACGACGATGACGACGACGACTGCTGCTGCGGTCATCACCATCATGACCACGACCACGACCACGACGAGGACGAGCACGAGCATCATCACCACCATCACCATGATCACGACGACGATGACGATGAGCACGATGAGCACTGCGGCTGCGGCTGCCATGACCATGACCACGACCACGAGCACCACCATCACCACCACCACGACCACGACGCGGACGAGGTGTTCACGAGCTGGGGTGTGGAGACGGCACGGAAGTTCACGGAGCCGGAGCTGAAGACCATCCTCGCCGCGCTGGACGACGAGGCGAAATACGGCGCGGTGCTGCGCGCGAAGGGCATTGTGGACGCCTCCGACGGGCAGTGGCTGCACTTTGACCATGTTCCCGGCGAGGCGGACGTCCGCCGCGGCTCCGCCGGCGTTACGGGCAGACTCTGCGTCATCGGCAGCGGTCTGCATGAAGACGCGCTGCGCGCGCTTTTCGGGGTGTAAGCGATGCAGGACGATCTTGTGGAGCTCCAGACCGAGCCGGAGGACATTCCGGTCTATCTCTTCACCGGCTTTTTAGAGGCTGGAAAGACCAAATTCATTCAGGAAACGCTCGAAGACAAGCGCTTCGACAGCGGCGAGCGCACGCTGCTCATCGTCTGCGAGGAGGGCGAGGAGGAGTATGCGCCGGATGAGTTTTGCTCCAAGCGCGTCGCAATCCGCCGCGTGGAGGACGAGGAGGACTTTCAGGCCGAGCTGCTCGCCCAGTGGGAGCACGACACGGGCGCGGAGCGCGTTCTGATCGAGTGGAACGGCATGTGGCTGCTCGACACGCTCTACGCCGCCATGCCTGCGCGCTGGGTCGTGTATCAGGAGATGTTCTTCGCCGACGCGCGGACCTTCATCAGCTACAATACCAATATGCGCCAGCTCGTCTTCGACAAGCTGAAAAGCTGCCAGCTCGCGGTGTTCAACCGCTTCGACCGCAAGCAGGACATTATGCCGTGGCACAAGATCGTGCGCGCGGTGAACCGCTCCTGCGACATCGCCTATGAGGACACGCGCGGCAAGGTGAAGTATGACGACATCTCAGACCCGCTGCCCTTCGATAAAAATGCGCCGGTCATCACGATCGCCGACCGCGATTACGCGATATGGTACCGCGACTTGAACGAGGAGCTGGAGAGCTATGACGGCAAGACCGTGCACTTCAAGGCGCAGGTCGCCACGAGCGACGATTTAGAGCCCGGCACGATCATCGTCGGGCGCCAGATGATGAACTGCTGCGCCGCGGACATCCAGTTTGCGGGGCTCATCGCGGTGGAAAACCCCCGCGGCGACCTCGAAGACGCCCAGTGGGTTGAGCTCACGGCGACCATCGCCGTCCGCGAGCACCCCGGCTACACCCAGCCCGGTCCCGTCCTGACCATTCGCGAGATTGCCCCCGCGGACGCGCCCGAGGACGAGGTTGCGACATTCTACTAAGCTTGAGAAAGAGAGACCGCCGATGGCGGTCTCTCTTTTTCTGTCTGTCAAAAACGCACAGGCGTGACGCCCTCATTTTTAACGACTGATTCCGGGCGGGAGCACTTTTTTACCTCCCCAGATACCCCTCCAGCATCAGCGACGCCGCCACGGCGTCCACATTTTTCCGGTGGTCCTTCATTTTTTTCCCGTTGGCATGCAAAATCGCATGCGCCTCCACGCTGCTGCGGCGCTCGTCCCAGAGGACGGGGGTCAGCCCCGTTTCCGCCTCCAGCAGCTTCGCGAACTCGCGAGAGAGCTCCGCGCGGGGTCCCTCCGTGCCGTTCATATTCTTCGGCAGACCGAGCACCAGCGTGTCCACGCCGCGGGCTGCCACCTCCTCCGCGATGCGCGCGGCGGCGCGGTGCATGTCGTGCTCAGTCATCGTGAACGCCTCGCCGCAGAGCATCCGCAGCGCGTCCGAAACCGCAATGCCGATGCGCCGGTCGCCGTAATCGATCGCCATCACTCTGCCCATCTTTTTCTCACTCCAATCCGAAATATTCCCGCAGCGCGCCCGCCAGGTAGAGCGAGCCCGCCGCGCAGACCATGCCGCGGCGTCCCGCGGCACGGCGTGCCGTTTCCGCCGCCTCCGCCGCCGACGCGCAGCAGACAACGGGCTTTCCGTAAGGCGCTAAAAGTGCCGCCAGCGCCGCGGCGGGCAGCGCGCGCGGGCTCTCCGGCGCGACGCAGACAAAGGTGTCCGCCACCGGCGCGAGCGCGGCGCAGAAGCCGGCGGCGTCCTTGTCCGCGAGCATGCCGAGCAGCAGCACGCGGCGCGTGTCCGGAAAATAATAGTCCAGATTTTCCGCGATCGCCGCGGCGCACTGGGGGTTGTGGCCGCCGTCGATGATGAAATCCGGCTCCCGCGCCGCGAGCTCGAAGCGCGCGGGCCAGCGCACGGCGGCGAGCCCCGCTTCCACGGCGGCGTCCGTCAGCTTCTTCCAGCCCCGCTCGCGCAGAATTTCCACCGCTTCGAGCGCGACGGCGGCGTTGCGCGCCTGATGATCGCCCGCGAGCGGGATGCGCAGCGGCGTGTCGTCGCAGTAGCAGAAGGTCTGGCCCTCCAGCCCGTCTTCGAGCACCTCGATCTCGTCGAAATCCGCGATGCGCAGGCTCGCGCCCACGGCGCGGCAGACGGCGGCGACCTCCGCCGCGACGGAATCCTGCTCCGGCTCATACATCGCGACGGCACAGCCGGGCTTGATAATCCCCGCCTTCTCCCGCGCGATAAGCTCCACGGTGCCGCCGAGCAGCGCCGTGTGGTCAAGTCCGATGTTCGTGATCACGGCGCAGTCCGGGCTTTCGATGATGTTCGTCGCGTCGAATCTGCCGCCGAGCCCGACCTCCAGCACCACGATGTCGCAGCGCTGCGCCGCGAAATGCAGCAGCGCCGCCGCCGTCGTGCGCTCGAAGACCGTGAGCTTATCGCCGCTCTCCGTCTCCGCCGCGCGGACGCGCTCCGCCGCCGCCGCGAGGTCCGCGTCCGGGATCTCCGCGCCGTTTACGCGGATGCGCTCGGAAAAGCGCAGCAGGTGCGGCGAGGTGAAAAGCCCCGTGCGGTAGCCCGCAGCGCGCAGAACGGACGCGAGCATCGCCGCGGTGCTGCCCTTGCCGTTCGTCCCCGCAACGTGGACAAAGCGCAGGGTGTTCTGCACGTCGCCGAGCCGCGCCATCACCGCCCGCATCGCCGCAAGCGAAGGCGCCCCCGCCCGCGCCGGGGAGTAAATGTATTCGAGTGCTCCCTGTGGAGTCATGGTTGAGGTCCCCTCCTTTAAAGGCCTCCCTTGCGCTTCGGGAGCCTTTAAATTTTGTATTTTTCCGCCGCTTTCAAACAACATATAGTATACCACCCGCCGCCTGGCTCCGCAAGGTCTTGTTTCGTTCAAAAAACGGTCTCAAACCCTTGAAAAATCAGCAAAAAATGCTTGACCGCGGGGGTGGGGTGTGTTATATTATGTATTACCTGTCGGCAGACAGGCTTGTTTTCGTGCGCAAAAGCGCGGGAAAACGTCTGGACTTCCGTTCAGGGAGGCAACAGGTCTGCTATAAGACCAAATCAAACAAGGAGGTGCCGAAAAATGGCTGCAGAGGCAAGAGTTAAGATCACCCTCAGATGCAATGAATGCAAGCAGAGAAACTACAACACCATGAAGAACAAGAAGAACGACCCCGACCGTCTCGAGATGAAAAAGTACTGCAGATTCTGCAGAAAGCACACCACTCACACTGAGACCAAGTAAGGAGGACGCCCCATCATGGCAGAAGCAAAAAAGGAAAACTGGTTCAAGAGAACCTGGGGCAAGGTCTGCAAGTACTTCCGTGAGCTGAAGAGCGAACTGAAGAA
>CALJDB010000139.1 GCA_938023775.1 uncultured Clostridia bacterium | reverse complement strand
GTCCATAGCCTCTAAAATATGGATATTTTTTCCAGGCATCTGGGCGTCTCTTACTAAAAAGCAGGCTGCTGCCAGTGCTGCCAGACCGCTTCCTACTAAATAAGCGCTCTTTTCTTCAATTCCTTCCGGCTTTTCCGGTCTTGCAAAAGTCCTCTTTTTCAGTTACACTATGGAAAAACAAAGAGCCGTCCGGGGCGGACGGCGGAAGGGATTTTTTGCCATGACTGCATTTTTAACGAGCGTTCCGACGATGGAGCGCGGCGGGGTGTTCTTCGCCGAAAACGGGCTGGCGGACGCGCTTCGCGCTCTGCTCCCGGCGCGTGCGCTCCGCGCGCTGCTCGTCACCTCCGACCCGGCTGACCGCGAGCGCACGGCGCACATGGCGGCGGAGCTGCGCGCAACGCTGGAAAAAAGCGGCTACGCCGTGGAGCGCTTTGACTCCCTCGACGGTGCGAATGACGCGGACGCCCCGGCGCTCGTCGCCGCGGCGGACCTCATCCTCCTCGCAGGCGGCCACGTGCCGACGCAGAACGCCTATTTTCAGCGCATCGGGCTGCGCGGTCTGCTTTCCCGCTTTTCCGGCGTTCTGATCGGCATCAGTGCCGGCAGCATGAACAGCGCGGAAACGGTTTATGCCCAGCCGGAGCTCCCCGGCGAGAGCACGGACGCGGCGTTCCGGCGCTATCTCCCCGGTCTCGGTCTCACGAAAAAGCAGATCATCCCGCACTATCAGGCGATCCGGGACGAGCTGCTCGACGGAAAGCGGCTTTTTGAGGACATCACCTACCCGGACAGCAACGGCCGCGAATTTTTCGCCATCCCCGACGGCAGCTATCTCCGTGTCGACCCCGACGGCGAGCGGTTCTGCGGCGAAGTCTGGCGCATCGCCGACGGCGTCTGCGAGAAAATACAATAAAAAATAGTAGAATTTTTCTCTCTCGCACAAGATGAATAGAAGCCCGTTAAGGGATAGGAAAACGCCGAAAACCCGCATGAACACTACGTTTTTGTGAGTTGTCGGCGTTTCTTTTACCCTCTGTTTTCATGGTGCTTTTTCCGTAAATGGTGCCCAAATGGTGCCCAAATTCCACGCGGGCATATAAAAGGTTGTAAAGAGC
>CALJDB010000138.1 GCA_938023775.1 uncultured Clostridia bacterium | reverse complement strand
CTTTGTTGTCGACGTAAACCGTATTTTCGTGCTTACACGTCCCATCTTCCACCTCCAGCAGCCGCACCGTAGCCATAGCCACAGCCGAGAGGCAGAGCGCCAGCACGAGCATGAGGATCAGAATGACCGATACCCGTTTTTTCATAAGTTTCCTCCTTGATATTGTGTTTTCGCAGCCGAAATTCACTCGTTCTGCTACATTATAGCACCCCCTGCACTGCTTGTAAATCAAACCAAAGGATGAGACGAAAAAAAGTTTGCTTGCCCGCGGGGGCGTTCTCTGTTATAATCGGGACAATGAGACGGAGGGCGGCTATTTATGACACTCGCTTCGCTGAAATTTATCCCGTTTTTCGCTGCGGCGGCGCTCGGCTGGTATCTGCTGCCGGGGCGCGCGCGGCGGTGGTGGCTGCTCGCGGCGAGCTATGGCTTTTATGCCCTGTGGCAGCCCGCCTTTGCCCTGCTGCTCGCGGCGTCCACGCTCGCGGTCTATTTCTGCGCCCGCGGCGGGCGGAGGTGCTGGACCGCGGTCGGCGCGGTGTGGCTCTTCGGCGTTTTGTTCTGCTATAAATATCTCCACTTCGTCTTAAACGGCGTTCTGGGGCTCGATGCCGCGTTCACGCTCGCGCAGCCGGTCGGCATTTCGTTTTACACCTTCGCCGCCGCGAGCTATCTCTTCGACGTGCGCCGCGGAACGCTCGTTGCGGAGCGCAATATTGTCGATCTCGCGCTCTGCTTCGCCTTCTTCCCCACCCTGCTTTCGGGTCCCATCAACCGCGCCGCGGCGCTGCTGCCGCAGCTGAAGAACCCGCCGCATTTCCGGTGGGACGCGCTGCGCCGCGGGCTGCTGCGCTTTGCCGCGGGCGCGGCGAAAAAGCTCGTGCTGGCGGACCTGCTGGGGATTTTTGTGAATGCGGCTTATGCGGACGTTTACGCGAGCTCCGGCGGCGTTCTGCTCGCCGCGGCGGTCGCGTATTCGCTGCAAATTTATTTCGACTTCGCCGGTTACACGGACATGGCGCTCGGCGCGGCGGAGATGCTCGGTCTGCGCTGCGCGGAGAACTTCGACGCGCCGTATCTGACGCGCACGGTGCGCGGCTTCTGGCGCGGCTGGCACCAGTCGCTGACGGGCTGGTTCCGGGACTATATTTACTTCCCCCTCGGCGGCAGCCGCGGCGGGTCTTGGCGCACATGGCGCAACACGCTGATCGTGTTCGCCGTCTCCGGCGTGTGGCACGGCGCGGGCTGGAGCTTCCTCTGCTGGGGGCTTCTCAACGGCGCGTATCAGGTCGCCGGGCAGATGACCGCCCCGCTGCGCCGCCGTCTGCGGAGCGCGCTGCGCATCCCGGAAAACGGCTGGCTCTACGCGCTCTGGCAGGGTGTTTTCACCTTCGGGCTCATCACCGCCGCGTGGGTGCTCTTCCGTCTGCCGACCGTCGGCGAGGCGGTGTTCGTCTGGAAGCGCGTGGCGCTCATTTTGCGCGACGGCTTCGGCGCGCAGAGCCTGCTGACGATGATCGGGAAACGCCGGCTTTGCGTGATCGCGCTGTCGCTCGCGGTTTTCACCGCCGGTGACATTCTGCGCCGGGCGCGCCGTCTGCCGGACGGCGCGGCGATGCCGCCATTTGTCTACTGGCTCCTGCTCGCTGCGTTCGCCGCGCTCATCGCCGTTTTCGGCGTTTACGGCGCGGGCTTTGATGCGCAGAGCTTCGTGTATTTTCAGTTCTGAGGTTGCGCTATGAGGAAAAAACGGGTCATTTTGGAGCTCGCCGCGATCCTGGTCGCCGCGGCGCTGCTCTTTGCCGCGCTCGCCGTCGCGGGCGCGGCGGCGGTGCCCTTCGGCAACGGCTTCGGCGCGACTTGGGGCTCTTACCGCGCCGAGGAGCCGGACAGCGCCGACGTGCTCTATTTCGGCTCCAGCATGGTCTACTGCGACGTTGCGCCCGCGGTCGTCTATGACGAGTCCGGGCTCACCGGCTTTGTCATGGCGGGACCGGAGCAGACGATGGCGATCACCTATTACTATGTCCGCGAGGCGCTGCGGACGCAGTCGCCGCAGGCGGTCTGCGTGGAGGTCAGCGGGCTGCTTTTTGCGCGGTATGAGGATTTTACGATGGCGAATCTCGTCCAGTTCCCGTGGGGCTTAAACCGTCTCGGCGCGGTGCTCCACGGCGCGCGGACGTCCGAGATGGCGGAGGCGCTCTTCCCCGTGCTGGCGTATCATGAGCGCTTTTACTCTGCCGACCTTGCCGCGCTGCGCGCCCAGCTCAGCCCGGAGCCGGACATCCACGCCGGCTACACCCCGCTCCACGGCGGAACGCCGCCGCAGGGCGTCAGCTATCGCGACGATCTCGGCGACGAGGCGTATGACGATGCGCTGGTCTGGCTGAAAAAGATCGCCGCATACTGCCGCGAACAGGGCGTGATGCTCGTTTTGTATCAGGCGCCGAGCTGTAAGCGCCCGGTCCCGGCGCGTCAGGCGCAGTTAGAGCGCGACGCCGCCGCGCTGGGGGACGTGTTCCTCGATTTCAACGACCCGGCGCGCTTCGATGCGCTGGGGCTGGAGAGCGGCGACTGGTACGACGCGCTGCACTTCAACTGCCTCGGCGCGGAAAAATTCTCCCGCGCGCTCGCCCGTGAGCTCGCCGCCCTCGGCGTCCAGCCCGGCGCGGCGGACGGGGCGCTCTGGGCACAGCGGCTCGATGCGTTTTATAATGCTTAACAAAAGTTAAATCATATCTGACAAGAAAAAAAGGAGCAAACACCCATGAACATCTGGCACGACGTCTCCCCCGCCCGCATCCACCCCGACGATTTCCTCGCGGTCGTGGAGATCCCGAAGGGGAGCAAAAAGAAATATGAGCTGGACAAGGAGACGGGCTACATCATCCTTGACCGCGTGCTCCACACCTCCACCCACTATCCTGCGAACTATGGCTTCATCCCCCGCAGCTACGGCGACGACGGCGACCCGCTCGACGTGCTCGTGCTCTGCTCGGAGGTGCTCGACCCGCTCACGCTCGTGCGGTGCTACCCGATCGGGTACATCTCCATGCTCGACTGCGGAAAGAACGACGAGAAGATCATCGCCATCCCCTTCTCCGACCCGAGCTACAACAAGTACCGCGATATCATGGACCTGCCCGACCACACGTTTGACGAGATGGCGCACTTTTTCAGCGTTTACAAGGCGCTGGAGGGCAAGGAAGCCGTCGCGGGAGACGTCAACGGCAGAGACGCCGCGATCGACGTCATCGCCAAGGCGCTGGAGCACTATCAGGAGTGCTTCTGCGGCGGGAAAAAGAAGGAGTAAGATCAACCGAGCCCCGGCTTCGACGCGCCGAAGGCGATGATCCTTTGGGGCGGACGCAAAATTACGTGAGGCTTTTTGACAAACTGAAAAAGACCTTGCCGGACGGCAAGGTCTTTTCGTTTTCTTTTTACTTCTTCCCCGCGATGTCGCGCGCGACGCAGACGCCGCTGGCGGAGGCGTGGGA
>CALJDB010000137.1 GCA_938023775.1 uncultured Clostridia bacterium | reverse complement strand
GCCTCGGGATCTTCCGTAAACCTTGAAGGCTGGCACCTGACAGACGACGCCAACGACATGAAGAAGTTCACCTTTCCGTCTTTTAAGCTGCCGGCAGGAGAATACGCCTCCATAGCCGCTTCCACCTCGGCAAAATCGGGCGTTTCGGCGCCCTTTAATATATCCGCTTCCGGTGATACGCTGATACTCACCGACGGCG
This sequence comes from uncultured Clostridia bacterium, assembly GCA_938023775.1. Taxonomy (GTDB): domain Bacteria; phylum Bacillota; class Clostridia; order Oscillospirales; family Oscillospiraceae; genus SVKR01. Next base: position 2,860 of record CALJDB010000137.1, on the reverse strand, counting down.
ACGGCAACGTCACCACACCGGACGAGAGCTGGGAGGAGACCTTCCCATACGGCGCGTTTGCCTTTGAAAAGTCCGGTCTCGCCGTGAAAGAGGGCGAGAACGGGATTATCAAGGTCTACCGTCTCGGCGGCACCGCCGGGCGCGCCACGGCTTACATTAAATATCAGCCCTCCGTGACGCAGGACGAGAACGGCGACGCGATCTACGACTTCGCCATCAGCGCCGCGGATGCGGTTGTGAGCGTGGAGGAGCCGCAGCCGGCGGCAAAGTATCAGCCTGTCGGCAAGGAGCCCGATCCGCAGGAGACCGACGCCGCCGTTACCGCCTCCGAGGGCGAGGACGGCTGGACGCTCTCCGTGGACGTGGAAAATGCGGAGAGCTACGCATGGCAGGTCAGCGAAAACGGCGGCGTCTGGAACGATCTGGACGGCGCTGATTCTGCGTCCCTGCCCGCGGACGCCGAGGCGCTGGGCGAGAGCTACGATTATCGCTGCGTTTACACCGTGGACGGCGTGCGCTACTGCACGGACTCTCTGCGCGGCACGGAATATGTCCGCGCGGCGGAGGAGGAGCTCGAACCGATGCCCGAGGACATCGATCTTGCCGCCGAGCCGGTCTATACCCCGCTGGCGCTCGACGCCGAGGGCGAGGACCCCTACAGCGCATGGCTCTTTGAGCTCGTGTTCGCGGACGGCGAGTGGGTCAAGGAGCTCCACGTCGACGCGCTCACCGATGCGCTCGCCGAGGCGGCGGAGGCGGCGACCTTCACCGTCGTCGGCTGCGACGGAGGCGAGGTGCTCGATTCCGCGTCCACGCTGCTGCTGCGCATCGAGGACACGAACGATCCCGAGCCGAGCACGCTGGGCTTCACCGCGGAGCTCGTCGAGGCGGATAAGGCGGAGGGTTACGCCACGGTGATGCTCCGCCGCGTCGGCGGCATGAGCCGCCCCGTGACCGTCAAATACGCGACCGCGGACGACACCGCCGTCGCCGGCACGGATTACGCCTATACCGAGGGCACGCTGCTCTTTTACGGCGGAATCGACGAGCTTCCCGTGCGCGTGGAGCTCATCGACGACGGCGAAGTGAGCGAGGAGGCGGTCCGCTTCTATATTGAGCTCAGCGAGCTTCAGGGCGACGACGGCTGCACGCTGGATGTCACCCGTGCCGCCGTGGAGCTCACGAACTCCGGCACCGGCGCGGGCGAGAACACCGCGTCCCGCCTCTATGACCCGGACGCCGTGGACCTCTCCGGCTCCGTGGGCGAGAGCGCCAGCGCGGCGTCCTCCGCCGGCTCCGGCGAGACGGTCGTCAGCGGCGAGGCGCAGGAGATCGAGGAATATGAGCCCGTCTACTCCGAGCTGCGCTATGAAGACCCGGACAGCATGACCACGCAGGTTTACAGAGGCAACGTCGCAACCATCATGTTCAAAAACCCGAGCGCCAACGCTTGGAGGAACACGATCGACCTCGCGGCGAACAGGAGCTGGTGGAGCAATTCCGGCGGCAGCCTGCTCAGCGCGGGTCAGCAGACCGGCAAGCTCGGCAGCGGCGGCAGATATACGCTTCCGGCCGGTATTGCGCTGACGAGCAGAAGCGGCGCCTCCGCCACGTTCGGGGGCTGGGAGGACGCCGCCGTCGGTGCGGGGCGGGACGGCGCTTACGTCGGTCAGATGTTCAGCCGGTTCCAGACCGCGGTCCGCGCGGACACGGCGCACGACACCGCCCACCTTACCGGCTTCCATTATGACTATTCTTATACCAAGCCCAATCTCCAGATCTTCCAGAGCGGCTATCTTCTGAAGACACCGCAGGACTCCAAGCGTTTCGGCTCCGGCCCGCTGGACAAGAACTGGCACATCCGTTCGAGCGACGACTGGAGCAACTACTATAACCCCTTTGACTCGTTCCACACCGGCAGCTTTGCGCTGAGCACCTCGAATGTCAACGTCAAGATCGAGATGTACTATGCCTCTTACGGCAAGCACGAGACCGATGAGCTCAACGACCAGACCATGCTCGCCGTCAACAACCTCATCCTGACGCGCCGGACCTTCACGGACAGCGCCTTCAAGGTGGAGATCACCACCCCGAACGACGAGAACACCGCCCCGAACGGCGGCGCGGTCCTCAGCGACTACGCCAGCTTTGAGCCGCTGGTGGAGCTCATGAACGGCGGCGTGCAGGGCAGCAACACCCTCTACGTTGGCTCCACGGTCCGCCTCACGGCAGGCAAAGCCCCCGCGGGCTACTATCTCTCCGACGTCGTTGTGTATCAGAGCACGGACGGCGGCGCGAGCTGGACCAAATTCGACAAGTTCATCAAGAGCGTGGACACCTCCAAAAACGAGGCGACCATCAAGCTCGTCGGCGGCAGCAGCAGCCTCACAGCGGACGACCTCACGGCGCAGTATAAGTTCCGCGTCGTCTATGCCCGCACGTCCACGGTCGAGATCGAGCTCGCTCCCTCTCTCCCGCGCGACAGCTCCGGCGGAACGCTCACCAGTGCGGACGCAATCAACGCCGTCAAGAACGGCTACGGCGGGGAATTCGGCACTGCCAGCGACCACGGCTTCATCAAGAACGCGACGCCCACCATTACTTACGGCTTCAGCACCTTTGACACGGAGGATTATACCACCACGCTCACTCAGGGCACGCTGGGCAAGACCGATCTGAAAACCAGCGGCTCGAAGCTCTCCTTCAGCGCGAAGAATATCCAGTGGGTTGAGTTCGGGCTCTCCGACAAGGACCTGCTGCTCGTGAACGGCCGCGCTTATCCCGGCGACGCGAGAATCTATCTGCGCGAGAGCGACCTGTCGGGCACGATGACCGTCTACTATTATCACGAGAATTATCA
>CALJDB010000136.1 GCA_938023775.1 uncultured Clostridia bacterium | reverse complement strand
CCTCGACCTCCAGCGTGACAGGCTGGCGTTCTAACCAACTGAACTACTCGGCCACAAGTGCCCTATTAAAATACCAAAAAGATCGCCGCTTGTCAAGAGGTTTTTTCAATTTTTCTCTCTTTTTTTCAAAGCGCGCGCATGGTATAATGAATTTTTAGAACCAACCCGCCCGAAAGAGGTGTTTCCGATATGAAAAAACGAATCGCCGCGCTGGCGCTTGCGCTCGTGCTCGTGCTCGGTCTCGCGCTGCCGGGCGCGCCCGCCGGAGCTGCGGACAAGCTGAGCTTCATCTCCGTCAACGACACGCTGCCGCCGGAGCTCATCAACTGCGCCGTCAGCTATAACTCCACGACTTACGTCCCCTACTACGTCTTCTCCAACTACGGTCTCGGACTAAGCTACTCGTTTTTCCCCAGCGTCGCGACCGCGGCGCTTTACACCACGGACGCCCAGCTCTACTTCGACGTCACGAACGGCACGACCTATGACGGCGACGACTACCGCTACTCCGTGTCCGCGATCATCCGCAACGGCACGGTGTATGTCCCGCTGAGCTTTGTCTGCCGCTTTTTCGGCTGGGTCGGCGTCTCGAACCTCGCCGGGAACGAATACGGCAGCATCCTGCGCCTCACAAACGGCAGCGAGGTGCTGACGGACGCGGAGTTCCTGCGCGCGGCGGAGAGCGCCATGGCGACTTACAGCCGCCAGTACCGCGAGAGCGCCGCGACGCCGACGCCCGCGCCGACGCCGACGGCGACGCCGCGCCCGGACCACGAGGGCGTGCGCGTGGAGCTCAGCATCGCCGGGATGCCCGGCGCGCTGCTGCTGCGCGAGCTCGCCGCGTCGGGCACGCGCGTGACCGTGTTCCTGACCGCGGCGGAGCTGCGCGGCGACCCGGACACCGTGCGGCGGCTCGTCTGCGAGGGCCACACGCTGGGCGTTTACTGCACCGGCGACCTCGCGGCGGAGTATCCCGAAGCGTCGGCGCTGCTGTTTGAGATCGCGCGGGTGAAGACCGTGCTGGTCGCCGCGCCCGCGGCTTACGCCGAGGAGTGCGCCGCGCGCGCGGCGGACGCGGGGCTCGTGTTCTCCGCCGCCGCGATCGACGCAGGGGACCGCAACGCCTATCAGCTCGGCATCCTCGTCGCCGCCGCGGAGGGCGAAACCTCCGTCCGCTTCACCGCCGCCTCCGCGGACGCCCAGCTACCGACGCTCGCCCGCGCCCTGCGCGCCGACGGGTTTCGGCTGGCAGTGCCCCTCAAATGAGAGAGCGCCGATTTAAAGGCTCCCCTGTGCAAGGGGAGCTGGCGCGAAGCGCCTGAGGGGTTGTA
>CALJDB010000135.1 GCA_938023775.1 uncultured Clostridia bacterium | reverse complement strand
TTGCAAATCAAGGAAAAATCGAAGGAGAATGAGTATATATGAAATTAGGTATCGTGGGCTTGCCCAATGTTGGAAAATCTACGCTGTTCAATGCGCTGACGGATGCGGGGGCGGAGAGTGCGAATTATCCGTTCTGCACGATCGAGCCGAACGTCGGCGTTGTTACCGTGCCGGATGAGCGGCTGGAGTGGCTGAGCGCGCTCTACCAGCCGAAGAAGGAGACCCCGGCGGTCATCGAGTTTGTGGACATCGCGGGGCTCGTCCGCGGCGCGAGCAAGGGGGAGGGACTCGGCAACAAGTTCCTCGAAAACATCCGCCGGACGGACGCCATTGTCCACGTTGTCCGCTGCTTCGACGACGAGAACGTCATCCACGTCGAGGGCGGCGCGGACCCGCTGCGCGACATCGAGATCATCGACACGGAGCTCATCTTCGCCGACATGGAGATGGTGGAGCGCCGCGCGGATAAGGCGCGCAAGGCGGGCAAGGGCGGCGACAAGAGCTTCCTGCACGAGGCGGCGCTGATGGAGGCGCTGCTCGCGCACTTGAACGAGGGCAAGAGTGCCCGCAGCTTCGAGTGCAGCGATGAGGACGCCGCGCTCATCGCGGAGAGCGACCTGCTGACGACGAAGCCCGTCATCTATGCCTGCAATCTGGACGAGGACGGCTTCACCGACTATGAAAATAACGGCTACTTCCAGTCCGTGCGTGCCCTCGCGGAAAAGGAGGGCAGCCAGACGCTGCCGGTCTGCGCCAAATTCGAAGCGGAGATGGCGCAGCTTGAGCCGGACGAGCGCGAGCTGTTTATGTCCGAGCTCGGCATGACGGAGGGCGGTCTCGCCCGCCTCATCCGCTGCTCTTACAGCCTGCTGGGGCTCATCTCCTTCCTGACCTGCGGACCCGACGAGTGCCGCGCGTGGACCATCCGCCGCGGGACAAAGGCGCCGCAGGCGGCGGGCAAGATCCACTCCGACATCGAGCGCGGTTTCATTCGCGCCGAGATCGTCGCCTTCGACGACCTCAAGGCGTGCGGCAGCATGGCGGCGGCGAAGGAAAAGGGCCTCGTCCGCGCCGAGGGCAAGGACTATGTGATGCAGGACGGAGACGTCACTTACTTCCGCTTCAACGTCTGACGCGGGCGATCCGGCGCGTCGGACTTAAAAAAGACAGAGAGAAGCCACCAAACCGACTCGGACTGAGAAAGGGGGAAACACCATGCCTTTCATTTTCGAACTTACCGTTCAAGGTTTTCGCGCGCTCCCGACTGAGCCTCTTGAGAGCATTCTGTCCTTTTTTCTGCCCTTCGCCATCTTCTTTGTGTTCGGCTTGACCGCCAAGCCGTGGAACAAGACGGCGATCGGCTGCCCCATCGTGCTCGGCGCGCTCTACGTCATTTGCGAGATCCTCGTCAGCTATGTCATCCAGAGCATGGCGGGTATCATCTTGACGCAGATCGGGCTCTTTGCCCTTCCCGCCGCGCTCGGTGGAGGGCTCGCACTGCTCATCCGCGCCGTTCGGAAGAAAGCGGCGAAAGCATAAAAACCACAAAGGAGGGAGCGCCTTGAAAACCCGGATCGAACTGCTGGACCTCTGGCGCTCCCTCTGCGTTTTTCTTATGCTCGGCTACCATCTGCTCTATGACCTCGCGGCGTTCGGCTATCTGGACGCCGCGGTGATGAGCTCGCTCCCGCTCCGCGCCGTGCGCGGTTTCGGCGGCGGGAGCTTTATCCTCATCTCCGGCGCTGCGCTGTGCTTTTCCGCCCAGCCGCTGCGCCGGGGATTTTTCCTGCTCTGCGTCGGCGCGGCGGTGACGGCGGCGACGGCGGCGGTCGGCTATCCCGCGGCGTTCGGCGTGCTGGAGCTGCTCGGCGTGTGCCAGATGGTGTTCGGTGCGCTCCGCCCGCGCCTGGAGCGGGCGCGGCTGGCGTATCTCGCGGCGGTGGCGGCGATTGCCTTCGCGCTCACGGCGGCGCTCACCGCGCGCGTCACGGTGGCGTGGCGCTGGCTTTACCCGCTGGGGCTGCGCTATCCGGGCTTTTATTCCTCGGATTATTACCCGGTCTTCCCGTGGGCGTTTCTCTTTCTGCTGGGCTTTTGCCTCGGACGGCGGATGGCGGCGCGGCGGGAGGAGCTGCCGCTGCTCTCCGCGCATTTTCCACCCGCGCTGACCTTTGCGGGGCGGCACAGTCTCCTCATCTATCTTGTCCACCAGCCGCTTTTCTGGGGCGTGCTCACGCTGCTGCAAAAAATGGCATAAAATGGGGAAAAGGCTGTTTACAACGCCCCGATATCGGAGTAAAATGGGGCGCAGAGACAGTAGAGAGGGTGGAACCGCAAATGAAGCGAAAAATTCTCGCCGCCGTGCTGGCTTTTGGCATGGCGGCTTCTTTCTGCGCCGCGCCGGCGCAGGCGCTGGAGCCGAAGCCCGCCGTTTCGGAGGCTTACGCGGCGAGCGAATACTGCGATTACCTCACCGCCGTGGAGCTCAGCGGCGACTGGCGGCGCGACCTTGTCGCCGTGGCGCTCAGTCAGGTGGGGTACCATGAGGGCTGGTCCAAGGAAGATTACGGCGGCGGCAGCGCGACGGCGTGGGGCAACTTCATCGAGTACGGCAGCATTTACGGCGGGCTGGATGCGGAGTGGTGCGCCATGTTCGTCTCGTGGTGCGCGCGGCAGGCGCAGCTGCCCTATTACGCCGTCGGCAACGCGGCACGCGCCGCGTCGGACGGCGTGGGCGGCACCGGCAGCTACTGGTTCCACGTCTACAAGGCGTGGTCCGATTATTACACGCCGAAGGCGGGCGACCTCGTGTTCTTCACGAGCGACGGCTATTACTCCAACCACGTCGGTATCGCCGTGAAGGTGACGGAGACGGAGCTCTGGACCGTGGAGGGCAACGCGCTGAACGCCGTGCGGCTGCGCTGCTACGCGCTGGACAGCGAGGCGATTTTGCACTACGGCGTCTATCTCTGGGACGAGGGGATCGAGACCGAGCTGCCCGCCGCGACGAAGCTGGAGTTCGTCAACACGGACGGGGACTACGCACTCCTGCCGGACAGCGACAGCCAGCGCTACAGCTTTGAGACGCTCTGGGCGGTCCACGGCCGTGTCTGTGCGCTGCCGACGAACCCCTATGAACGCGAGGGCTACACCTTCGCTGGCTTCCGCGTGCAGCGCGCGGAGGATGGGCTTTGGCTCTGTGCCGACGGAGCATGGCGCGGCGCGGAGGAGCGCAGCGCGGCGAATGCGGCGCTCTATCTCCTGCCGACAAATTCCGCTCCGCGCGCTGAGGGCTGGCTCACGGGGGGGAGCGTTCTGCGGCTTTACGCCGTGTGGAAGGACGGTTCCGGCGCGCTCACGGAGGACAGCGCCGCCGCGCGCGCCCTCGCCTGCGACGCGGAGGGCTGGCATAATCCCTTTGCCGATCTCAGCGAGCGCGACTGGTATTACGAGACGGTTCGCGCCGCGGCGCGCGCCGGACTTCTGAACGGCGGCGAGACGCTCGCGGCGGGGGAGAACATCACGCGCGGCGCGTTCATCACGCTGCTCTGGCGGCTCTCCGGCGCGCCGGAGAGCGATGCGGCGCTGCCCTTTACGGACGTCGCGGCGGGCGACGGCTGCTATGCCGCGGTCCGCTGGGCTTACGGCATCGGGCTCACCGGCGGCGTCAGCGAGACCGCCTTCGCACCGGACGCGCCGCTCAGCCGCGAGCAGGCGGCAACGCTGCTCCAACGGCTGCTGCAAAGCGGGGAGGAGGTCCCGGACGAGACGGAGACGCCGGACGGCAGTGCCGACACCGAGCCACCCGCGGAGCCGGAGAGCGAATCGGAGATGCCCGCGGAGGAGATCGAAACGCCGGAGACGCCCGTTTTCACCGACGCGGACGCGGTCAGCGACTGGGCGCGCGAGGCGGTCGAGTGGGCAGCCGCCGCCGGGCTGCTCCGCGGCGTCCCCGCAGCCGACGGCAGCACCGAGGCGCAGCCGCAGAGCCGCCTCACCCGCGCGCAGGGAATCGTTCTGGCGTGGCGCGCCGGGGAGTTCCTTTCCTGAAACAAAAAAGACCGGGACACGCGGAGGCGTGTCCCGGTCTTTGCTTTTTTTACCCGCGGACGGGGATGAGGTCGCGGTAGCGGAGATACATGATCTGCCCGGTGTAGGGGTTGATGCCGGGGAGATAGGCGGAATATACGCAGTCGGCTGCGCTGCCGCCGGTTTCGGCGATCAGCTCGCTCACCTCGACGATCCTGCCCGTGACCCAGACAAGGTCGCCCGGATGTAAGGTGGCGTTGGTGCCGCCGAAGGCGGTGTACTCTCCGGGTTCGTTCACGAGCTCGCCGTTTTCGTCATAGCTGTAGATGTTGGTCACAGGCGCCGCCTGATACCAGCCGATCTGGTGGGCGTAGACGCTGCGCTCGGCAACGGCGACAGCCTGCTCAATGGTGCAGGGGGCGTTGGGGGAGAGCGTCGTGGTGCTGGTGCCCTTGACGAGATCGAGCGCGTTCATAAACGCCATCGCCTCCTTTGCCCAGCTCTGGACAAGCGCGTTATCCGTGTAGGAGGACAGCTTGGAGGTGTAGCTCGTGTAGCTGTAGTCGGAGTTTTTCTCCACGTAGCGGAGTGTGCGGTAGAGGAAGGTCGCCATCTGCTGGCGGTTGAGCGTGTCATTCGGGGAGAAGGTGGTCGCCGAGGTACCGGAGGTGATGCCGGCGGCGTAAGCCTTGAGGACGTAGGGGTTCGAGGTGTCCGTAAAGGTGTTCGCGGCGGCGGGGGTGATGGACTTGCCGGTCAGCGTCTCGGCGAGACGGACGGCGACGGAGCAGAACTGAAGACGGTTGATGGTCTTCGTGTAGTCGCTGCCGAGCAGCTCGCTGTCGAGAAGGTCGTCGGTCAGCGCAAGACCGACGTCGCTCTGCGCCCAGGAGCTGGTCTTAACAGAGGTCTTCTGCGGCATCGTGAAGGTGCCGGGATAGAGCTCGCTGGTGTTCAGCGCCTGCGTTTCCTGCCATTGCAGGCTGGCGAGCGCCTCAGCCTGATACTGCGCGAGGGTCATTCCCGTGCCGGAGGCGTAAACATCCCGTGAGGTCAGATGCTGCTGGAGATAACGGTAGGAGTGGCCGCAGTATTCGCAGCTGAGCCAGTAGACGTGCTCGCCGGCGGCGTTCACGCCGATATAGGCCTCCGCCGTGGGATACTCGCCGTTATCCGAGTGGGCGAGCTTTTCGATCTTGAGCTCGATCTCGGTATCCCATTCATGGGGGGCGACGTGGTTCGGGTTGTACTCGCACTTGCCGCAGATGGCGCAGGAATAGTAATAGCGTCGGGCATACTGGCAGGCCTGCGCGTAGGTGTAGACGCGGTCGGCCGTCCGGATCTGCAGGGTGTACTGGTGGGCGGTGCACCAGTTGTCCTTCGCGGCGGCGTCGCCCGCCTTCTGCGCGGCGTAGACGTCATTGCCGGAGTAGGTCTTGATGGTGTAGGGGATCTTATAGCCGCGCTGGGCCTGGGCTGCCTTGAGCGCGGGCACAGCGGATTCGGGGATATACACCACGGTCTCGGCGGTGTAGAAGGGCAGG
>CALJDB010000134.1 GCA_938023775.1 uncultured Clostridia bacterium | reverse complement strand
AAGGTAACAATCAGGCCCCGGGACGCTGACGCGTCCCGGGGCCTGGCTTATCAAAAATCAAGGCCCGGACGGTTCGCCGTCCGGGCCTTGCCGGTGTATTATCAAAAGTCCACGGTGCCCTCCAGCACCCGCAGGTCATAGGGCTCAAAGGTGACGCGGCGGTATTTCTCCACGTCCATCTTCACGCCGGTCCAGTCGGAGTGGAGCTCGCCGGTTTGCTTGATGAGGATGTCGTAGAGAATGTCCCAAGTTCTGCCCTCGGCGTCGGTCTCCGTGACGGTGGAGTAGGGGAGGGTCTTGTGGTAGGACACGGTGTGTCCGCCGTCGGAAAACTCATAGTTGCAGCGGATGCGGCAGCCCCAGAGCGCCGTCGGCGTCAGGATCGTGCGCAGGTCGCGCAGGATGGTGTCGTCCGTCTCGTCATAGAGATTCTCCGGCGTGGTCTTCGTGTAGTCGGAGCGGAACTGGATGGGCACGTTCACGGCGGCGAAGCGGTCCAGAAACGGGCGCAGCCGCGCCGGGCTGTGGTCGCCGAAGAGCACGCAGTTGACGCGCGCCGGGACCTCCAGCCGGGTAAAGATGCTGTCGTTGCGCTCTTCAACGAAGGGGTAGAGGTGGCGCGAGACGTTGATGCAGGTCAGCTTGTCCTTGTGGCTGTTCAGAAATGCGGCGAGCTCGTCCTCGGAATAGCGGCGGCTCACGGGCAGGGTCGTATTGATAAAAACGCGGTGCGTCCCCGGCACGCAGGCGAGCATTTTGTCCAGTGCGTCGAGGTCGGCGAGGGGCTCGCCGCCGGTGAAGACAAAGTCGCAGCGCGGGGTGAGCGCGTCCATCGCGCGGATGCTTTCGCAGATGCGCTCGGCGCTGAAGCCGGTGCAGTCCGCGTATTCGGGCTTGTTGATGCAGAAGGGGCAGTTGTTGTTGCAGTCGTAGGGCACGAACACCGTGACGGTCGCGCCGCCGGCGCGGGTCTTATAGGGATTGTGGGTCATTGCGCGTTCCTCTTTCCGATCCGAATTCTATGTTACTTTACACCAGAAAAGCGCCCGCGTCAATGGTTGTTAAAATAACGTTCAGATCGTTATTTTATCTATCATTGACATGGCGGCATGCGGCGCGTTATTCTGATAGTGAAAAACAAAGCTGACAAGGAGGAATTAAAAATGGGAAAACTGGAAAATAAAGTTGCGGTCGTGACGGGCGCGAGCTCCGGTATGGGCAAGGCGATCTGCGAGCTGTTCGTGCGCGAGGGCGCGCTCGTCGTGGCGGTCGCGCGGCGCGCGGAGCGTCTGGAGGCGCTCGCGGCGTCCCTCACCGGCGAGCCGGGCGAGCTCGCCGTTTACCCCGGCGACATTTCAAAGAAAGAGACGAACGAGGGCATGATCGACTTCGCCGTGGAAAAGTTCGGGCGGCTCGACATCCTCATCAACAACGCCGGCGTGATGGACGACATGAGTCCGGTCGGCGACGTGACGGACGAGAAGATCGAGCAGGTGTTCTCCGTCAACGTCTACGGTCCGCTCTACGCGCTGCGCAAGGCGGTCAACACCTTCAAGGCGCAGGGCGCGGGCGGCGCGATCGTGAACATCGCCTCCGTCGGCGGGCTGCGCACCGTAGCGGGCGCGGTCTACTGCGCGAGTAAGGCGGCGGTCATCTCGCTGACGAAGAATACGGCGTTTATGTATCAGCCGGACGGTATCCGCTGCAATGCCATCGCGCCGGGCGGCATCGCCACGGAGATCAGCAGCTCGATGGGCATGCCGAACATGGCGGGCTACGGCCGCGTGCAGAAGGCGATGGCGACGATGCCGCCGATGGGAACGGCGGAGCAGATCGCCGAGGCTGCGCTGTTTCTTGCGAGCGACAGCGCGAGCTATGTAAACGGCGACGTGCTGCTGCTCGACGGCGGCTGGTGCGCCGGTTAAAGGTTAAAACAAGAAAGGAGATTGATTTGATATGAAACTGGAAAATAAGGTTGCGGTCGTGACGGGTGCGAGCTCCGGGCTCGGCAAGGCGATCTGCGAGACCTTCGTGCGCGAGGGCGCAAAGGTCGTCGCCGTTGCGCGCCGCGTCGAGCGGCTGGAGGAGCTCGCGGCGTCCCTCGCCGGTCAGCCGGGCGAGCTCGCCGTTTACCCCGGCGACGTGACGAAGCAGGAGACGAACGAGGGCATGATCGACTTCGCCGTGGAAAAGTTCGGCAGGCTCGACATCCTCGTCAACAACGCCGGCGTCGCCGACGATATGAGTCCCGTCGGGGACCTCACGAACGAGCAGTTAGAGCGCGTTTTCAACATCAATGTCTACGGACCCATCTATGCGCTGCGCAAGGCGGTCAACACCTTCAAGGCGCAGGGCGGGGGCGGCGTGATCGTGAACACCGCGTCCGTCAGCGGCTTCCGCTCCGTCGCGGGCGCGGCTTACTGCGCGAGCAAGGCGGCGATCGTTTCGCTGACGAAGAATACGGCGTTTATGTATCAGCCGGACGGCATTCGCTGCAACGCCGTTGCGCCGGGCTATGTCGCGACGGAGATCAGCAAGAGCATGGGCGTGCCCCACGAGGCGGGCTATGCGCGCGCCAAGCGGACGATGGCGACCCTGCCCGCCGCACCGGGCAAGCCGGACAACGTTGCCGCCGCGGTGCTCTTCCTCGCAAGCGACGACGCCGCCTTCGTCAGCGGCGAGACCCTCCTCGTTGACGGCGGCTGGCTCGCGGGCTGAAGCCGAATAAGACCCGCCCCTGCGAAAGCGCACGAAGCTCCCGCCTGACCGGCGGGGGCTTTTTTGCTTGAAAGTCCCGGCAGTATCGCTTATAATGGCGGAGAGAACGCAGAAAAAGGGGGCGGCGGGATCTTGATACCGGACGAGCTTTTATACCGCCGCTATCTGGACGGCGACGACGGAGGGCTGGAGGCGCTGATGGAGCGGCATGGAGACCGGCTGACGCTTTATCTGGACGGCTATCTCCGCGATATCCACGAGGCGGAGGACGTGATGATCGAGGCGTTCGCCTATCTCGTCGCGAAAAAGCCGCACATCCGGGACGGCGGCTTCCGTGCTTATCTCTACAAGGCGGCGCGGCGCATGGCCTTCCGCACGCTGACAAAGCGGAGGTCGGCGCTGTGCTTTTCCCTCGAGGAGCTGACGGCGGAGCCGGAGGCGCGCGAAATGGTCCAGGAGACCGCCGAGCTTGCCGAGCGCGCCGAGGCGCTGCATGCAGCGATGGCGGAGCTTCACGGCGATTATCGCGAGGCGCTCTTCCTCGTCTATTTCGAGGGACTCAGCCACGCGGAGGCGGCGCGCGTGATGGGAAAGCGCGAGCGGCAGGTCGCGGACCTTGTCTACCGCGGGAAAAAGGCGCTGCGCAGGCGGCTGGAGGAGGGGGGCTTCTGCTATGCGGACAACTGAGGCGCGCTGCGACGCGGTTCGCCGCCGTGCGCGGGAAATGGCGCGCTCCCGGCGGAACAGGCGCACCGTCGCGCTCTCGGCGGCGCTCTGCCTCATGCTTGTCGCCGCACTCGCGCTTGCGCTGCCGCGGCTGACGGCGGGCTTTTCCGGCGCGGAGGCGGCGGAGGGGACGACAGCGAGCATGTTCAGCGGCGCGAGCCTCGGCTATGCCGCGGTGGGGCTGCTCGCCTTCGCTCTCGGTGTGAGCGTGACGGTGCTGGCGCTGCGTCTGCGCAGACGCGGGGAGGAGGACCGGGACGATGATTGAGCTCTGGGACTATCTGCTCCAGCTCATCTCCGCGGCGGCGGGCTTCGCGCTCGCCCTGCGGCGCTATTACCGCAGCCGGCAGCAGCCGTGGTTCCTGCTGAGCTGCTTTTACGGCACCTTTGCGCTCGGCACGCTCTACTGGACGCTGCATCTGCTGCTCCGGCGCGAGACGCCGCAGGTGTTTTATGTTGCGGATCTCGCGTGGGCCGCGAGCTTCGTGTTTCTGCTTGCGCTCGCACTGACGCTGCCGGACCCGCCGGAGCGTGGAAAAACGGCGCTATGCTGGCTTGTCCCGGCGTTCTATCTGCCCCAGTTCGCGCTTTACGTCACCTATGGCGACGTGTTTACCAACGTTCTGATGTGCGGCACGACGATGGCGGCGTCGATGCGCGCAGTGCGCGCCCTGCGCTGCGGTTCGCCGCGGCGGCGCGGCTTTTATGCGATGGTGCTGGTCTTCGCTGCGCTGGAATATGCGCTCTGGACGAGCTCCTGCTTCTGGCTGGGCGATACGCCGGCGAATCCGTATTTCTGGTTCGATCTGCTGCTGACGCTGGCGCTGCCGCTGTTCGTCCCGGCGCTCGGAAGGGCGGTGGAGGCATGACGTATATCGAGAATGTTTTCGTCTGCATGGCGGCGCCTCTCGCCGTGGCGCTGCTCTTTTTGGGGCGGCGCGGCCGCGCGGCGGTGGCGTTTTGTCTTGCCGGGATGGGGATGTGCCTGCTTTCGGCTTATCTGAACACCTTTTTTGCCCAGCTCTGCGGCGCGGACGCAGCAAACGCCGCGACACAGATCGCTCCCGTCGTGGAGGAGACGCTGAAGCTGCTGCCGCTGCTGTTTTATCTTGCCGTGTTCGAGCCGGAGCCGGCGCGCTTTCGCCTTGCCGCCGTTATCGTCGCGGTGAGCTTCGCGACGTTTGAAAACGTCTGCTACCTCACCCAGAACGGCGCGGGGCAGATCACCCATCTGCTCGTCCGCGGCTTCGGCACGGGTGCGATGCACGTCGTCTGCGGCGGTGTTTACGGCAGCGCGCTGCGCCCGGTCTGGACGAGCCGCCCTCTCCGCGCGGCGTGCCTGTTCGGCCTGCTCTGCGTGGCGATTATTTATCACGCGATCTATAACCTCCTTGTCACCGCCGGCGGTGCGGTGCAGCTTATCGCCTACTTTGTTCCGATGGCGACGGCGGTCGCCGCGGCAGTTCGGAGAAGACGGCGGTAAAAAATGCAAGCGGCATTCGCCGCTTGCATTTTTTCGCTTTTCCCTGCGTAGTTTTCCCCTGCCGCCGCCCCTATAGGGACAGAACGCAAAAAAAACGGGAAGGAGGGGACGCAAATGCGGGAAACCTCGGAGCGGCTGCGGCGCGTTTATCGCGCGGCTGCGCGGCGGGGCGCACGGCGGGGGCTGCGGCGTCTCACGGCGCTCACGGCGCTGCTGGCGCTGGGACTTACGGCGGCGCTGGCGCGCTTTGCCGGGCGCGGCGCGGGCGCGGTGCAGGGCTTTTCCGGCGCGGCGCTGCTTGCGGAGGGCGCGGGCGGTTATGTGCTCGTGGGCGTCGCCGCCTTCGTGCTTGCCGTTGCGCTGACGCTCCTGTGCACGCGCCTGCGCGAGCGGGAAAAACGCAGCGGAAGCGATGACAGGGAGAATCACGACTTATGAAACGAAAGCCGGGCATTCTTTTGCTTGTCCTCGCCGCGGCGCTCGCGCTCAGCGGGAGACCGAGCGCACGGATTTTGATGCCGTGCTGATAACCGGCGGGACCGTCAGACTGGAAAACGGCGTCGCCCAAGGCGGCGGAGAAAACCGTTTCGAGCCGCTGCGGACATGTACAAGGGCGGAGATCGTGACATTTCTCCGGCGGACGTTCGGAGAGTGATGGAAAACAAGATAAAGCTCCCGCCCGAGACGGGCGGGAGCTTTTTGCGTCTGCTTTGCAGGCAGAGCTGAAAGAGGCGTTTCACGCCTGCGGGCGCGAAGCGCCTCTCATAAAGCCGAACTCCACAGCGCATACCCCGCCGCGGCAAGCGCGGCTCCGGCGAGGTTTCCGAGAAAGTTCACGGCGTCGTTCGTCATCCAGCGCGCGCCGCGCTCCGGCTTGCCGGGCTCGCCGCAGTGGATCGGCTTTTCGGTCAGCGCGCCGCAGACGGGGCAGCGGTATTTTACCTGCGCGCAGGAGCCGAGAATGCTGTCGGCGAGGGCGGCGAGGAAGCCCGCCGCCGTGCAGGTGAGGGCAAGGGGCAGCGAGGCGCGCAGCGCGCCGTAAAGCCCGCCGATGATCGCCGCGCCGAGGGCGCTCGCGCCGAGCCCCAGCGCCGTGACGCCGCCGGAGAGACCGGGGGTCACGCGCCGGCGCGTCAGGATATCGCGCGGGGACGTGCGGCTTAAAACGCCGAGCTCGCTCGCCATGGAATCGGCAAGCGAGGACGCCATCGCGCCGCCGTAGCACCAAATGAACACCTCGCGCCCTGTCAGCGCCGCGAGCGCGAGGGAGAGCGCGCCGACGAGCACGTTGCAGACGATCTGCACCGCGTCGCGCGCGCCGGCTTTTTCGTGCAGCCGCAGCCCGATCTCCGCGCCGGCGGCGCCGGAAAGCTTTCCCGCCGCGACCGTGCAGAAAAACGTCGCCGCTAAAACGGCAAAGGCGCTCACGCCGCCGCAGAAGCCGATGCAGAGCGCGAGCGCGCCCGCGAGGGCGAGCCCTCCCGGCGTGAGCGCCCGCTTCCACGCGGCAAAGCCTGCAAGCGCCGCGGCAAGCGCAAGAGAGAGCAGCGCTTTCCAGAGCAGGTCCATAAAGTTTTACCCCTCAGAGCATAAAATAAAAAGTCAGCAGAAACACGCCGAGCGGCAGCGTCAGGTTGTCGAGCCCTTTGAAGCCGATAAACTCCAGCACCGTCGCGGCAGCGGCGATGGTGAGGCATTTCCAGAAGGGAAATTGCAGCCCGAACAGCCCGCTCATCGCGGCGGCGACGCCGAGGCAGATGATGAACACGCCGAGACTTCCGTAAAGACTCCGACCGCCGGGCAGACGCACATTGCCCTTTCCGATCGCACCGAAGATGGGCGCGAGCCCGTCGCCAAGCGCCATGCAGAACAGTCCCATCCCGTAAGGCACGAGACACTCCGGCATCAGCAGACACCACGCCGCCATGACCGTCATGCTGACGGCGTAATACACGGTGCCGAGGCTTTTTTTGCTCGCGTCGGTGCGCTCCATCGCGGCGAACAGATTCTTCTGATACGACACCGTGTTCAGCACGATGAATACCGCGGGCGGCACGACAAGGTGCCAGCTCGCGCCGAAGCAGAAATACATCGGCACCCACGCAAAGGCGACGCCGACGTGGACGATCTTGCGCGTCAGCTCGTCGTCCGCGCCGGTCCGCCGCTTCAGGACGAGCGTCAGTCCGAGGACGAGAAAGACCCAGCCGAAGGTCAAAATATAGCCCAGTGCGATCTTCATTCGTGACTCCTTTCCGCGATGAGCGCGAGCTTCTGCGCCCGCGTCAGCCGCTTCACCGCCCACTCGCGGCGCATCGCCTCCGCCTTGTCCGCGTGCTCCTCAAACCAGACAAGCTCTACGGGCAGGCGGCTGCGGGTATATTTTCCGCCGCGGCCGGACTGGTGGGTGCGTATGCGGGCTTCGAGGTCGTTGGTCCAGCCGGTGTAAAGCGTGCCGTCCGCGCAGCGGAGCATGTAGGTGTAGTTCATCTCGCGTCCCAGTCGTCAGCGCGCAGCGGGTCGCGGCGCGGCCCTGCAAGAGCGGCGTTGAAGAACTGCCGCAGCGGTTCCATGCGCTCCGCCGTCTCCGCGGCGAGGTCGCCGAAGGCTTCAAAGTCCGTCAGCTCCGCGTCCGCAAAATCGCGGCTGACGAGCCAGCTTTTATACTTCAGAAACTCCGCCGCGGGGTCCAGCGGGTCGAAGTCTGCGGGGACCTTTTTCAGCTTATCGCCCCAGAGCTCGCAGCCGCTCGCGTCCAGCGCGTCCAGAAACTCGCCGAAGTGGAGCGAGATGCGGCTGCGCACCTGAAAAAGCTGCTCCGCCTCCCAGCACCATGCGCCGGTGCCGAAGTGGCTGCGTCCGCCGGGCTGGATGCGCAGATAGTAGCCGATGGGGATCTCGATGTGCCGCCCGGCGGAGAGGTCCGCGCGCCAGCTCGGATTATAGGGCGGCTGGTTTTTGTGGACGCGCATATCGCGCGGAATGCGGTAGAGCAGCCCCTTCGCGTCCGCGAAAATGAGCCCCTCCGCAAGGTCGGGCGACGCGACGGAGGCGACGCGGAACTTCAGCAGCTCCACGAGCTCCGTGAAATCGCTCTTTGCGGCGGTGTAGAGCTTATAGTTTTCCTTTTCATGAAACCACGCGCGGTCGTTATGCTGTTCCAAAAGCGCGCAGTAGCGGAGCATATTATCAAAATTCATGGGATTCTCCTTTGCTGATAACGACTCATTTTATCATAAAAATCGCCCGCGCGCAAGTTTACAATCCGGACCGGATGTGGTAAACTGAAAAAAACGGAAGGGAGGGACGCCGATGGCGAGATCACCGCGCAACAAGACCATAGACTTTTCCGCCGGCGAGGGTGCAGACTATCTCGCACGCTGCATCGCCGTAACGGAGCCGGTCGGCGCCGACGCGGTGCGCGACCGCGTGATCTGCGGCGACAGCTTCGCCGTGCTGCCCTGCCTGCCGGCGGGGCTCGCCGATCTCATCGTCGCGGACCCGCCCTATAACCTCGATTACGACTTTGACGGCGCGCCCTTCCGGCGCAGATCGGAGGCGGATTATCTGAACTATACGCGCAGCTGGCTCGCGCTCGTGCGCCCGCTGCTGCGGCCCGGCGGCAGCATTTATGTCTGCTGCGACTGGCGCTGCTCCGGCGCGGTCGGCGCAGCGCTCGGCGAGCTCTTTACCGTCCGCAGCCGCATCACCTGGCAGCGCGAAAAGGGCCGCGGCGCGGCGCGCAACTGGAAAAACACCGCGGAGGACATCTGGTTCGCGACGGCGGGGGAGGGCTATACCTTTAACTTAAACGCTGTAAAGCTCCGCAAGCGTGTCGTCGCGCCCTACCGCACGGACGGCGCGCCGCGGGACTGGGAGGCGACGCCGGAGGGAAACTTCCGCCTGACCTGTCCGGGCAATTTCTGGGACGATATTACGGTGCCGTACTGGTCCATGCCGGAAAACACCGCTCACCCGACCCAAAAGCCGGAAAAGCTGCTCGCGCGGCTCATTCTGGCGAGCTCCGACGCGGGGGACACGGTTTTGGACCCCTTCCTCGGCAGCGGCAGCACCGCCGTTGCGGCGAAGAAGTTAGGGCGGCACTTCGTCGGCGTGGAGCAGAGCGCACAGTACTGCGCGTGGGCGCAGTACCGGCTGGAGCGCGCGGAGACGGACCGGCGCATCCAAGGCTATGAAAACGGCGTGTTTCTCGAACGAAACGCGCGGAAATAAGGAGATTTTTCAAGATGGGCAAAATTTTACTCACCGGCGGCACGGGCTATATCGGCTCCCACGCCGCTGTCGAGCTTCTGAACGCCGGGCGCGAGGTCGTGCTGGCGGACGATTTCAGCAACAGCTCTCCCGACGTTGCCGAGCGCATCTCGCGCATTACGGGCAAAATGGTGGAGCTCATCCCCGCGGACGTGACCGACCGCGCCGCGGTGGAGCGCATTTTTGCGGAGGACGACATCAGCGCCGTCATGCACTTCGCCGGGAAAAAAGCGGTGGGGGAGAGCGTGAAGAAACCGCTCGACTATTACCGATGCAACCTTGACGGCGCGCTGACGCTGCTGGAGGTCATGCGCAACCACGGCTGCCGCTGCTTTATCTTCAGCTCCTCCGCCACGGTTTACGGCGCGCGCAACCCCATCCCCTACGTGGAGACCATGCCGACCGGCGACTGCACGAACCCCTACGGCTGGACCAAGTGGATGGTCGAGCGCATCCTGATGGATGCCGCTGCGGCGGACGGGGCGATGAGCGTCGTGCTGCTGCGCTACTTCAACCCCATCGGCGCCCACGAGAGCGGGCTCATCGGCGAAAAGCCGAACGGAATCCCCAACAATCTGATGCCCTATATCACGCAGGTCGCCGCCGGCGTGCGCGACCATCTCAGCATTTACGGCGGCGATTACCCGACGCGGGACGGCACCGGCGTGCGCGACTATATCCACGTCGTGGACCTCGCAAAGGGCCACCTCGCCGCGCTCGACTATGCCGAGACCCACAGCGGCACGGAGATCTTCAACCTCGGCAGCGGTCACGGCAGCAGCGTGCTGGAGGTTGTCCGCGCCTTCGAGCGCGCGAACGGGCTGACCCTGCCCTATGAGATCGCTCCCCGCCGCGACGGGGACCTCCCGGAGTTTTACGCCGACGCGGGCAAGGCGCTCCGCGTCCTCGGCTGGAAGACCGAGCGGACGCTGGAGGATATGTGCCGCGATGCGTGGCGGTGGCAGAAGAGCTGCGGGGGAGGAAACTGAATTCGAACCGGCGTTTTGCACCCGCAGGGCGCGAAGCATCCCGTCAAAACAAAACGGCATTTTCCAGCTCCACGCCGCATAAGTATCAACAAAAACCGCGATTGGGGAGGAAAACGCCGATGTCCTACGAGGAAAAAGCAAAAGCCGCGCCGCCGAAGCGGGCGCATGATGTTTCAATGAAGTCCCGCCGCCGCTTGTCGCTCAGCGGGGTGGAGGAGGTCGAAAGCTTCGACGGTCAGGAGATTGTGATGCGGACGACAGAGGGCTCGCTCATCCTGCGCGGCGAGGAGCTCTGCGTAGGCGAGCTCAGCACGGAGACCGGCGAGCTGAGCGTGGAGGGTCTCGTCACGGAGCTGCGCTACGAGGACGCCGCGCCGCGCGGCGGCTTCTGGGCGCGGCTTTTCCACTGATGGAGCTCGCGCTGCCGCTGCGCGATCAGGCGATGGTCTGCGCGGCGGTGCTGCTCGCGGGAATGGCGCTCGGCGCGGTCTATGACCTGCTGCGGGTCGTGCGCACGGGGCGGGGCGCGCTCGCCGCGCTCGGCTGCGACGCGCTTTTTTGCCTGCTCTTTGCGTTCACGCTCTTTGCGCTCGGCATGGGACCGGGGGAGGGGCGGCTGCGGCTTTTCATGCCGCCGCTGCTGCTCGCCGGGGGCGCGGCGTGGATCGCGCTGTTCGGCGCGCCGGAGCGCCGCGCCGCCCGCCGGGGACTGCGTCTTGCGCGCCGCGCCGCAGCACCGGTGAAAAAACTTTGCGCACCGGCGGAAAAAATCAAAAAATCTGCGAAAAAGTGGTTTACAATAACGAAAAATTGGTTTACAATAATAGCCACAAAACGCAGAAACGGCGCAGTGCGCCCCGCGGCTCCGGAGGAAACGGAAGATGAAACTCAAACGGTCCAGTATCTTTACCAAGATCGTGCTCCTTGCCCTGATTGTTTACGCGACGATCAGCCTTGTGAACACGAAAAACCGCGTCGCGGAGGCTGAGGCGGACCGCGTGGTGCTTCAGGCGCGAGTGGACGCGATGCTTCAGGAAAACGCCGAGCTGGAATACGATATCGAGCACGCCGGCGATCCGGACACCATCGCCGAGATCGCGCGCACGAAGCTCGGACTCGTTATGCCCGGCGAGAAGATCTTTTACGACGTCAGCAACTGAGAAAAAAATAAACCCCGCTGCCGCGAAAGAGAGCGGCGGCGAGAGAGGAAAATTAAACGCATGCAGCTTGAAGTGGGCTCCATTCTGGAGGGCCGTGTCACGGGAATCACCGCCTTCGGCGCGTTTGTCGCGCTGCCGGGCGGAAAGAGCGGGCTCGTCCATATCTCCGAGGTCGCGAATACATACGTCAGCGACATCAACGCATTTTTGACGAAGGACCAGACCGTTACCGTCAAGGTCCTCTCCGTTACACCGGAGGGGAAGATCAATCTCTCCATCCGTCAGGCACAGCCCGGCGCGCCGGAGCGCCGCCCGCAGCGCCCGCAGCAGCAGCGCGCCCCGCGGACGGACGCAAAGCCCGCGCCGCGCCCCGCCGCGCCTGCGGCGGCGTCCCAGCCCGCCGGCGGCTATGTTCCGCACTCCTCCGGCGATCAGAGCTTCGAGGACAAGCTCAAGCTTTTCATGCAGGAATCCGACCGAAAGATCTCCGGCAGCCGTATCTACGACCAGCAGAAAAAGAGTGCGCGGAGAAGAAAATAAAGACCATAAGGCAGTGAGGTCCTCACTGCCTTTTTGTGAACGTCAGATTTAGAGGAGGGAGATCAATCCATGAAGATCTACGACATCACCCGTGCGCTTCAGGACGCGCCGATTTACCCCGGCTCCGCCCCGGCTGTGTTTGAGCCGGTCGCGGACATCGAGACGCGCGGCTGGCGCGAGACGCTCGTCACTGCGGGGAGCCACATGGGCACTCACGCGGACGCGGAGAGCCACTTTCTGCCGGACGGCGCGCCGATCGACGCGATGCCGCTGGACGCCTACTGCGGCGACTGCCGTGTGCTGACGGTTTCCGCGGAGGAGCTCATCCGCGCGGACGAGCTGCGAGGCCGCATCGCCGGCGCGGAGCGCGTCGTGCTCCATACCGGAGGGAAAAGCTATCTTTGCGAGCAGGCGGCGGAGTATCTCGCCGAATGCGGCGTGAAGCTTGTCGTGACGGACGCGCTCAGCGTCGCCCCGCCGGACAACGAGGCTGCGGTCCACGTCATCCTCGCCCGCGGCGGTGTCGCCGTCGTGGAAAACGCCGTGCTGGACGGCGTGGAGGACGGGGAGTATCTCATTTTCGCCTTTCCCGCAAAATATGCCGGCTGCGACGCCGCCCCCGTCCGCGCCGTGCTGCTGCAAAGCGACGAGGAGTAAAAAAATGCACCGGCATCTTTTCGGATGCCGGTGCATTTTATTTGTGTGTGTGACTTAGCCCTCGCGCTTGGCGTCGAAGGACTCGACGATCTTGTCGAAGTGGTGCTCGAACTTGTTGAGCTGGACGCCGTACATCTCGCAGAGAACGTGGACGCGCTCATTGTCCTGAAGGGACTGCTTCCACGGGCGGATGGCGATCTCGTGCTGGAGGCGGCGGACGGAGCGGTTGGTCTTCATCAGATAGTGCGCGATCTCATAAGCGCGCTCGATCAGCTTGTCGTGCTCGACGACTTCGTTGACGAGACCGATCTCCTTGGCCTTCTCGGCGGGGATCTGCGGCTCCATGAACATGAAGTAGTTGCTCATCTTGACCGGCAGGCAGGTGCGGATGGCGAAGCTCATGCCGTCGCCGCCGACGATGTTCTTGGAGAAGTGCGCGTCGGAGAAGCTGTACTCCGGAACGCAGAGGGTGATGTCGCTCATCAGGGCGAACTCATAGTGCATGCCCTGACCGTTGAT